>NZ_NCJX01000152.1:0-3773 GCF_002282635.1 Acidiphilium sp. 34-64-41
GATCAAATCTGCGACCGTCCCGTTTCATGCCGGAATTATATCACCCCCGCAAACATACGACTAGCAAAATGTCGTCTTAATTACCGACCGATGAGTAATAGGCGAAAGGGACGATGATCAGGCTCGGTGATCGGTGATCGGTGATCGGTGATCGGCGATCAGCGACGATGCCGGAGGATGGTGGGATTCTGCACGTAATGACAATTGCATTACGATGCGCTACTCTTTGCAGCATGGACAATGCCGCACCGGCCACAAAAACGACAACACGACGCGAAACCCTCAACCTGCGGATCAAGCCCGATGACCGCGGTTTGATCGATCGCGCCGCAGCGCTGACCGGTAAATCGAAGACCGATTTCGTCCTCGAAGCGGCGCGGCGCGCGGCCGAGGAGGCGTTGCTCGATCGCAGCCTGTTCATCGCCACGCCGGACGCATTCGAGGCGTTCCGCGCGCGGCTCGATGAACCGCCACGCCCGAACGCGCGGCTGGAACGCAGTTTGCAGACCAACCCGCCCTGGAAATAACCGTGACTCTGTCACCGCCGGAACCTCTCGCGGATCATCATGATCTTGCCGATTTCGACAGCGGAGTTCCAACTCTCGATGACTGGCTGAAGCGGCGCGCCCGCAGCAACCAGGCCGGCGGTGCAACCCGAACCTTCATCGTCACGGACGGTACGCGCGTGATCGCCTATTACGCGATCGCCTCGGGTGCCATCAGCCTGGGCGGGGCGGTCGGGCGATTTCGGCGCGACATGCCCGACCCCATCCCCGTTGCGGTATTGGCACGGCTGGCGATCGACCAGCGTGCACAACGCCAGGGCCTCGGGCGCGCTCTGTTTCGGGACGCCGCAATGCGCATCATGAACGCGGCGGAGACCATCGGCATCCGCGGCATCGTGGTCCACGCCATTTCCGAACCGGCCAAAGCCTTCTATCTTGCGCTTGGTTTCGAGCCCTCGCCAATCGACCCGATGACGCTGATGGTTACACTCAACGACGTTTGGGCGGCACTGGCCGGGCAGCAGTCATAGAAACAGCATCATCCGCGTCTTGCGCGGCACGACAGATAACTTTGAATACGATAGCGGGAGGCCTCATTGGCGGTCAAAAAATCGGAAATCTACAGCTCGCTCTGGGCCAGTTGCGATGCGTTGCGCGGCGGCATGGATGCCTCTCAGTATAAAGACTACGTGCTGGTTCTGCTGTTCGTGAAATACGTGTCGGACAAATATGCCGGTGATCCGAACGGGGTGATCGACGTGCCGGCCGGCGGCAGTTTTGCCGATATGCTCGCCCTGCGCGGCCAAAAAGACATCGGCGAGAAAATGAACACCATTATCGCCAGGCTTGCCGAGGCGAACGACCTCAAGGGCGTGATTGACGTCGCCGATTTCGATGACCCCGATAAGCTGGGCTCCGGCAAGGAGATGGTCGATCGGCTCTCCAGCCTGGTCGGCATTTTCAGCCGCAAGGAGCTGGATTTCCGCAAGAATCGCGCCGAAGGTGATGATATTCTGGGCGATGCCTATGAATACCTGATGCGCCACTTCGCCACGGAATCCGGCAAGAGCAAGGGCCAGTTCTACACCCCGGCCGAGGTTTCGCGCATCATGGCCAAGGCGATCGGCATCGGCTCCGCCCGCAGTGCCGCCCAGACCATCTATGACCCCACCTGTGGCTCCGGCTCGCTCCTGCTCAAGGCGCACGACGAAGCGCCGTTCGACCTGACCATTTATGGCCAGGAAAAAGACGTCGCCACCCGCGCCCTCGCGCGGATGAACATGGTGCTGCACAATTGCCCAACGGCGGAGATCTGGCGCGATAACACGCTGTCCGCCCCGCATTTCGTCAACAACGACGGCAGTTTGAAAACCTTCGACTTCGTGGTCGCAAACCCGCCGTTTTCCGACAAGGCGTGGAGCACCGGGCTCGATGCCGCGCACGACCAGTTCGACCGTTTCGAGCCCGGTGTACCGCCGGTGAAAAATGGCGATTACGCCTATCTGCTGCATGTCGTGGCCTCGCTGAAATCGACCGGCAAGGGGGCCATTGTCATGCCGCACGGCGTGCTGTTCCGCGGCAATGCGGAGGCTGAAATCCGCCGCACGCTGATCCGGCGCGGCATCATCAAGGGCATCATCGGCCTGCCGGCCAATCTGTTCTACGGCACCGGCATACCCGCCTGCATCATCGTGCTCGACAAGGAAAACGCCCACGCGCGCACCGGCATTTTCATGATCGATGCCTCGAAGGGTTTCGTGAAGGATGGCAACAAGAACCGACTGCGCGACCAGGATTTGCACAAGATCGTCGATGCCTTCACCCGCCAGCTCACGATCGAGCGCTATTCCCGTATGGTGCCGCTAGCCGAGATCGAACAGCAGGATTTCAACCTCAACATCCCGCGCTACATCGACTCCGCGGCGCCGGAGGATTTGCAGGATATCGAGGCGCATCTCAAAGGCGGCATTCCGGTGCGCGATATCGACGCACTTGCCCCCTATTGGGCGGTGCTGCCCTCGGTACGCGCCGCACTCTTCGGCCCCGGCGACCGGGCGGGTTATGCCACACCGAAAGTGGCGCCGTCCGCGGTGAAGCAGACCATTCTGGATCATCCCGAATTCGCTGGCTTTGCCGCGCAGATGCGTGGCGTATTCGCGGGGTGGCGCGCGGCGCATCTCGAAGCATTGCGCTCGATCGCCATTGGCGACAAGCCGAAACGCCTGATCGACACGCTGGCCGAGGACCTTCTCGCCCGCTGCGCCGAACTGCCGCTGATCGATCGCTACGATGTCTATCAGCATCTGATGACCTATTGGGCCGAGACGATGCAGGATGATGTCTATCTCCTCGCGCTCGAAGGCTGGGCGGTTGCGCGGGTCATTCGCGATCTGGTCAAGAATGAGGACGGCAAATTCACCGAAACACCCGATATCACCCTGGGCAAGCGCAAGCTGAAGGCCGAGCTGATCCCCCCGCCGCTGATCGCCGCCCGGTTCTTCGCCGATGCACTCGCCTCATGCGAAGCGCTGGATGCCAAAGCGGAAGAGCTGGTGCGTGAGATCGAGGAGCTTGATGAGGAACAGGGCGGCGAGGACGGACTCTTGTTCGATGCGAAGACCGACAAGGGCAAACTGACCGCCAAAAGCGTGAAGGATCGGCTCAAGGAGATCAAGGGGGACCGCACCGCCGAGGATGAGCGTGTGGCGCTGCAAAACTGTCTGCGCCTGATCGAACGCGAAAAGGCGGCGGCAGATGCGGCGAAAGCGGCGCGAACTGCGTTGGATGAAGCGATCGTCAGGCGTTATGCCACGCTGACCAATGCCGAACTGCGGCAGTTGCTGGTCGAGGATAAATGGTTTTCCGTCCTGGAGGCGGCGATCGTCGGCGAACTGGACCGGGTCGGACAATCGTTGACCGGGCGGGTGAAGCTGTTGACCGAGCGGTATGCGGTGCCGTTGTCGAACCTAACAGTGGAGGTTGAGGTGTTGAGTGCCACGGTGGATGCACACCTCAAGCGGATGGGGTTCGTTTGGTGAAGGAGGGGCAAAAACAAACGAACATGAATGTAATTCCTGATGATTGGAGAATTGGGAATCTTGGTGAAGTTGTAGATTTTCTTGATAACAAGCGTCGTCCTGTCAAAGATAAAGATCGTTTAAAAATGAGGCGTGCCTATCCGGTTGACTCAGACACCCACTAGGGCTAGTGGCCCCCGCCATGGCGGCCATTGACATTCACCAGCGTGACGAACTGGCTTTCCCCCAA
>NZ_NCJX01000016.1:0-46927 GCF_002282635.1 Acidiphilium sp. 34-64-41
GGCGGCGCCGAGGCGCCAACCTATGCCCAGCTTTATTCGGGAGCATGGGTCCACCCCACATGTAGTGGGTGTCTGACTTAACCGGATAGGCACGGGACATTCTTTTGTCGATTGGTTTTTTCGATCCAAGATTTGGTCAGTACGGTAACGAGCATACAGACTTGTCAATTAGGGCTGTTCGGTCAGGCTATGGCGGAATAATAAGAGAGCCGGATGGCTTGCTCTTTTACTGCATTAATACGGGACTTGACCTGAACGGCAGCACTTCGAATGGAACTAGTTCCGACCTTGAAATAGCTGGAAAAGTCTGGCGAGAGGTTGGGCCTGATCAAATTTATCGCCATGCGTGGCGTAATGATGACGAAAGAGCCGAATTTCTAAATGAGATATCGATGATATCATGATAATTCTGAAATTTGTCGAATTTTTTTGATTTTTCTGTTCCGAGCAAGGGGGTATAAGTGCGCAAGGTTTTTATAGATCTAGGGGCAAATATCGGATTGGTTTCCGAAGAGTTCGCCGCCAAAAATCCGGAACATGAGATTTTTTGCATAGAACCGAATCTTGCACTGATGCCGGAGATTCATCGGCGCGGCGTTGATGGTGGGCGAGCGTTCAATGTGGTATGCGCAGCGGCCTGGATCACGGATGGGACATTGGATTTCTTTCATTCTGGCCCTCCTGGAGCAGCTACCGTTATACCCGGAAAAGTGGAAATAAACGATTGGCCTCAAATCGATTATAATAACGCTGTCCGTGTTCCCTGTTTTGATTTCGGAAAATGGCTCCGAACCAATTTCACTTTAATGGATGACATAACGGTGAAAATGGATATCGAGGGGGCTGAGTACGAGCTTCTCGATCACATGTTTCGCGATAAGTCGATTTTTTTAGTGCGCGAACTTTTTTGCGAATGGCACCATGATCGGTTTCCAGAAATCACTATAGAGCGCCACTCAACTTTGATCGACTCACTGAAAGCCGTGACCCATCTCAAGTCATGGACTTAGTTGTTTCCGCGCTTCCATGAATCTCATCATATCGCGTCATAACAAGATTTGTTTTCTCGACGGGGTCAGGATCGTAATATCTGGCTAATATTTGCACGGTCTGATGTCCCGTCGTGTTCGCAAGATCAAGAATGTTGACATGATATTTCGCCAGCCTCGTGCAGCCCCAATGACGGAAATCGTGAAAAGTCTGATGCCGGAGATCTGGGTGATCTTGCTTTATGTCGCTATAAAGCCTTTGCCAGCGTGTTGACACAGTGTTGGCCGGTATCGGTTCGGCGGCGTCGCCAAAACTTGGGAATGCCCACCCGGATTTTCCGTCATGATTCCCCTGCCATTCGCGTAGGGCACTTCGTACGATCGGCAAAAGCGGAATCCCGCGCTGTTTCCCGTTTTTTGTGATTCGTATGGCTGGTTCATCAGGCTCTACCTTAGCCGTGGGCGGTAGAAGAATGTAGCCGGCCTCCAAATTTATCCATTCCCAGCGTAATTTTCTGATTTCGCCTTGCCTCATCGCTGTCCATGCGGCCAAAATTACGAAGGTTTTCATCCAGCGGGCACGGCTCGCGGCGGCATACTCAAGTATCAAGCCTTCCAGATTAATGTCAGGCACTGAGATGCGGGCATATTCGGCGGCTGGCCGCGCGATACCCTTGACTGGATTATCAATTTTGAGTTGCAGCTTCGATCGGCCGTATTCGAAGACCGCACTTAGCAAATTCACGGGGTTGCTGATCGTCGTCGCCTTCGGCTTTCCACCGAGTCGTGTCGTTCTATTCGATTCCGTATCCATCCAATCAAGGATGTGGTGAGGCCGAATCGATGCGACAGGAAGTGACGCCCATTGCTGGCGCTGCCACATTCGAATGCGGTCTCTCGAAGCCTTCTGACCGCTTTCCGCTTTAATCGGGACTACTTTTTCAAGATAACTGTCCAGCAATTCGCTTAGGCTCATGGCCTTGGCTTTCGCCTTCTCCTGAAGCCTCTCGCCGTAGTCGTCGGCGTCCAGCGCGATACGCTGAGCCTCCAGCCACACCTTCGCTTCCACGAGCGTCTCAAACATGCGCATCGCTTTGCGACCGTCGCGATAAATTCTTGCCCGGTAGCTGCCGTCTTTAATGTCGATGCCCTTGGGAAGCTTTTTTCGGATTGCCATGAGACAGATTTGTTCGTCTTGTCCGATTAAATCAAGAAAATTCGTTTAAAAAATGGAAAAATTTCTTGCTTTGGGAGTTTTTTTCGGATTGCCACACGGCTAATTTGTCCGTTTTTGTCCGATTAAATCAAGAAAATTTGTTTAGAAAATGGAGAAACCACCTTCTCAACTAAAAAAATGAGCAAAATCAAAAGTTTATGGCGGAGAGGGTGGGATTCGAACCCACGGTACGCGTTAACGCACAACGGTTTTCGAGACCGTCCCGATCGACCACTCCGGCACCTCTCCGTCTCGGGGCGGCTTATAGGCAAAGGTTTCGGGGGAGGCAACTGGAGCGCGCATGCCGCACTCTTGACGCGATGAGGCCAAAGACGCTTTGTCCCGCCATGAACGACCAACCGAAGAGCAACACCCCCCGTACCCACGCCGAAATCGTGGCCGAGGCGCGGCGGCGGCGGGAGGCGGCGGCGTTGCGCGCCAACCTCGGCCGGCGCAAGGCGCAAAGCCGCGAACGGTCCGAGCCCGATGACCTGACACCGCCCAATGACCCGATACAGAAAGAGACAGCATGCCGGTAATGCCCGATCGCTGGATTCGCGAACAGGCGCAGACCCGCGCCATGATCGAACCCTTCGTTGAAACCCAGAAACGCGATGGCGTGATTTCCTACGGCCTGTCGTCCTACGGGTACGACGCGCGGGTGGCGGATGATTTCAAGATTTTCACCAATGTCGATTCCGCCGTGGTCGACCCCAAGGATTTCGCGCCGAGCAGCTTCGTCGATCGCAAGGGGCCGGTCTGCATCATTCCGCCCAACTCCTTCGCGCTGGCCCATACCGTGGAGTATTTCCGAATTCCACGTGATATTCTGGTCATCTGCCTCGGTAAATCGACCTATGCGCGTTGCGGCATCATCGTGAATGTGACACCGCTCGAACCGGAATGGGAGGGGCAGGTGACGATCGAGATTTCCAACACCACCCCCCTGCCCGCACGGATTTATGCCAACGAGGGCATCTGCCAGTTCCTGTTCCTGCAAGGTGCGGGGCCGTGCGAAGTCAGCTACGCCGACAAGGCGGGCAAATACATGCGCCAAACCGGCGTTTCATTACCAAAATTGTGAGGATTTGTGGATAGAATTCGAATTGTGGGCGGCCGGCCGCTCGAAGGCATTATCGATATTTCCGGCGCGAAGAACGCGGCCCTCATCCTGATGACCGCCGGCCTGCTCACCGATGAGCGACTCGTGCTGACCAACGTGCCCGAGCTTGCGGATGTCGCGACCATGGGCCAGCTGCTCGCCCAGCACGGCATCGCGGTCGACCCGATCGCGCCGCGCACGCTCTCGCTCGGCGGGGTGATTACCAATACCGAAGCGCCCTACGATATCGTTCGCAAGATGCGCGCCTCGATCCTGGTGCTCGGCCCGCTGCTGACCCGCACCCGCGAGGCGCGGGTTTCGCTACCGGGCGGGTGCGCCATTGGCACGCGGCCGGTCGATCTGCACCTCAAAGGGTTGGAAGCCATGGGCGCTGAAATCCGGCTGGAGGGCGGCTATATCGACGCCACCGCGCCCCACGGGCTGCACGGCGCCACCATTACCTTCCCGTTCGTCTCGGTCGGCGCCACCGAAAACCTGATGCTCGCGGCAAGCCTGGCCGAGGGCGAGACCGTGCTGATCAACGCCGCCCGCGAACCGGAAATCAGCGATCTCGCCGCCTGCCTGGTCGCGATGGGGGCGCAGATCAGCGGCGTCGGCACCGACCGGCTGACCATCACCGGCGTCAAGGCGCTGCACGGCGCCGAACACGGCATCATCCCCGACCGGATCGAGGCCGGCACCTACGCCTGCGCCGCCGCCATCACCGGCGGTTCGGTGCTGCTGCGCGGCGCACGGCCGGATGATCTGGGCGCGGTGCTCGCAACCCTGGGCCAGGCCGGCGTCGATATCAGCACCACACCGGATGGGCTCAAAGTCAGCCGGCGCAACGGGCTGCACGGCACCGATGCGATGACCGAACCCTTCCCCGGATTCGCGACCGACATGCAGGCCCAATTCATGACGCTGATGGCCGTGGCGGAAGGCGCTTCGATGATCACCGAATCGATTTTCGAAAACCGCTTCATGCACGTGCCCGAACTCAACCGGATGGGTGCGCGCATCAATGTCCATGGTTCGTCGGCCATCGTGCGCGGCGTTGCCGCCTTGTCCGGCGCGCCAGTGATGGCAACCGACCTGCGCGCCTCGTTCTCGCTGGTGCTGGCAGGACTCGCAGCACGCGGCGAAACCATCGTCAACCGCGTCTACCACCTCGACCGCGGCTACGAAGCCGTCGAACGCAAACTCGCCGCCTGCGGCGCCACCATCGAACGACTGGCCGCTTGATTTCGGGCTCTGGTGGGGTGGGCCATGGGTAAGGAAGGCCAGGGGCTCTGCCCCTGGACCCCGTTAAAGGCGGAGCCTTTAAAATCCATTAGTTTTAGGCAAGGGGAGGGCGACACGGGCCAGATCGACGGAAAGTCCCAGGCAGCGCCCTCCCCTTGCCTAAAACTAGCGGGTTCTAAGGGCTAAGCCCTTAGTGGGGGGTTCGGGGGGCGAAGCCCCCTGATCTTACTAGCCCATGGCCCACCCCACCAGCGGCCGAAATGACGCCGCCGGGCGGTCAGACTTTTTCGACTTGGGCGTATTCGAGTTCGACGGGGGTTGAGCGGCCGAAGATCGAGACGGAGACTTTGACTCGGCCTTTTTCTTCATCGACGTCTTCGACGACGCCGTTGAAGCTGGTGAAGGGGCCGTCTGCGACGCGGACTTGTTCGCCGATTTCGAACACGACGGCGGGGCGGCGGGTTTCCGCGCCTTCCTGGACCTGGCGCATCATGCGTTCGGCTTCGGAGTCCGAGATGGGGGTGGGGCGGATTTTGGTGCCGAGGAAGCCGGTCACTTTGGGAATGTCGCGCACCAGATGCCAGGCATCGTCGCTCATTTCCATTTTGATCAGCACGTAGCCGGGGAAGAATTTGCGTTCGGCGTTGACCTTTTGGGCACGGCGGATTTCGACCACTTCCTCGGTCGGGACCAGGACCTGTTCGATTTCGTCGGACAGGCCTTTCTGGGCCGCGGTTTCGGTGATCTGGTTCGCGATTTTCTTCTCGAACCCGGAATAGACATGCAGAACATACCAGCGTTTTGCCACGGCTTTAACCCCCTACGCCGAACAGGAACCGCATGCCCAGCCCGATCACCTGATCCACCACGAGAAAGAACACGATCGTCAGCGCGACCATGGCGAGCACGACGCCTGTGGTCACCAGGGTTTCCCGCCGCGACGGCCAGGTGGTCTTCGAGGCCTCGATGCGCACGTCGCGCAGGAACTTCGCCGGGTTGAACGCCAATGCAGTCATGCTCCAGATTGCCTAAAAATGTCGTGTTGCGTGCCGGCCCAGAAAGACCGGTTGGCAGGGGTGGAGGGTCTCGAACCCACAGCCTCCGGTTTTGGAGACCGGCGCTCTAGCCAATTGAGCTACACCCCTGCAGTGACAGGTCGCTTGCGGACAACACGCGTCCGCTGGCTTGCACAACGTGCGGGCCCCGATGTCAAGGGCCGGCGCAGAAATGCCTGCCGGGCATTGGAGCGGGTGACGGGAATCGAACCCGCACAACCAGCTTGGAAGGCTGGGACTCTACCGTTGAGCTACACCCGCTCCGTACGGCTTCTATAATCGGCTGGGCTGCTGGCAGCAATGCTTATGGAATGAGCCGGTCGGCGCGGAGCTGGGTGAACAGGTCGTAGAACGCATCGTCGGTGGGCTGGTAGGCCGAAAATCCAAGGCGGCGGCTTTTCGACATGTCGGTGACAACCTCGATCGGCCGGCCGAGATCGGCATCGGTGTGCCAGGGCGAGGCGAGGCGTGCGAGGTCGGGTTCGGCGAGGCCGTGGTTTGCGGCGATGCTGCGCCAGAGCGGTGCGTCCTGCGCCATCTGCTGTTCCAGCGGTCGGATGGTGCCGTCGAACGGTGCGGGGGCGATGCCGAACCATTCGGCGATGCGCCCCCACATCCAGCTCCAGCGGAAGATGTCGCCGTTCACCACGTTGAACGCCTGGTCGCGCGCGGCCGGTGTGGTTGCGGCCCAGAGGATGTGTTGCGCGAGCAGGCGGGAATCGGTCATGTCGGTCAGGCCGTGCCATTGCATCGGCGAGCCGGGAAAGGTGAACGCCCGGCCCTGCTCGCGGCAGATGACCGCGTAGGTGGCGAGGGTGGTGCCCATGTTCATCGCGTTGCCGACCGCCTTGCCGATGATGGTGTGCGGGCGGTGCACGCTCCAGCCGAAACCGTCGCGCGCGGCGGCGGCGAACAGTTCGTCTTCCTGGGCGTAGTAGAAATTCTCGACATCGAGCCGGCCCTGGGTTTCGCGGAACGGGGTCTGCGGCAGGGTGCCTTTGCCGTAGGATTCGAACGGGCCGAGGTAGTGCTTCAGGCCGGTGACCAGGGCGACATGGGTGACCGAGCCGGCGGGGCGCATGGCATCGAGCAGGTTGCGGACCATGGCACCGTTGACGCGGATGTTCTCGGCCTCGGTGGCGCCGCGAATCCAGGTGGCGAGGATGACGAGGTCGGGTTTGATTGTTTTGAGCGCCTCGGCCAGGGCTGCCGCGTCGCGCAGGTCGGCGGGGATCGGGGTGACTCCTGGTTGCGCCTGCGGGTGGCGGGCGAGGCCGTGGACCTGCCAGCCCTGATCGAGCAGATGCGTGCATGACGCGCTGCCGACGATGCCGCTCGATCCCACTACCAATGCCGTGCCTGCCATGATCCGCTCCGTTGTTGTGCAGGGCGGCATCTGGGGATGGCTGGCGGGGTATGCCAGCGCTTCATGGCTGGGGTGAGCGCCGCGACAGGCGGTCCCGATCGGCCTATAGCGGTTGCATGATCGCGACCCATGACAGCATCAATCAGGTCGGTGAGCCGCCTGATTACAATGTCTATACCGCGGATGTCGCGCTCGGCGGCGCGGTGGCTGCGTTTGGCGGGGCGTGGGCGGAGGATCGGCTGGCCGCGTGCGGCGCGCGGATTGGCGCGGCGCGGCTGCGGGGGTTGGCGCGGGATGCCAATCGGTACGGGCCGGAGTTGCGGGCGTTCGACCGGTTCGGGCAGCGGATCGATGAGGTTGCCTATCATCCGGCGTGGCATGAGTTGATGGGGTTGATCCGCGGCGATGCCTATCATGCGCTGGCCTGGACGGCGGCGCGGCCGGGGGCGCAGGTGGCGCGGGCGGGGATTGCGTATATATGGGGCCAGGGCGAGCCGGGCGTGTGCTGTCCCGAAGCGATGACCTATGCCTCGATGGCGGCGCTGCGCCATGCGCCGGAATTGCTGGCGCGGTTCAGCACGGGGATTCTGGCGACGGCGTATGATCCGCGCGCGCTGCCGCCGGATGCGAAAGTGGCGCTGACGGTCGGCATGGCGATGACCGAGAAGCAGGGTGGCTCGGATCTGCGCCAGACCCGGACGGTTGCGCGCCAGGACGGCGGGCGATGGGCGCTGACCGGCCATAAATGGTTCTTTTCGGTGCCGATGAGCGATCTGTTTCTGACGCTGGCGCGCACCGATGCGGGGGTGAGCTGTTTTCTGGCGCAGGGCTGGCGCGATGACGGATCGCGCAACGCCGTTCGGATCCAGCGGCTCAAGGATAAATGCGGCAATCGGTCGAACGCTTCATCCGAGGTGGAATTCGACGGGCTGGACGCCGTGATGGTCGGTGAGCCGGGCCGGGGCATCGCGACGATCATTGAAATGGCGCATCTGACCCGGCTGGAATGCGCGATCGGTGCTGCGGCGCTGATGCGCCATGCGACCAGTCTTGCGGTGTTTCATGCAAGCCGGCGCACCGCGTTTCAGCGCGCATTGATCGATCAGCCGGTGATGCGCGCGGTACTCGCGGATATGGCGCTCGATGCCGAGGCGGCGCTGTGGCTCGCGATGCGGGCGGCCGCCGCGATCGATGCGGCACCGGATGATCCGGCCGAGGCGGCGCTGGCGCGGGTGATCGTGCCGGTTGCGAAATACTGGAATTGCAAGCGCGCGCCTGGTCTGGTTGCCGAGGCGCTGGAATGCCACGGCGGCAACGGGTTCATCGAGGAGCATCCGATCGCGCGGCTGTATCGCGAGGCACCGCTGAACGGTGTGTGGGAGGGTGCGGGCAATATCATCTGCCTCGATGTGCTGCGGGCACTCGGCCGGACGCCGGGGGCGGCGGATGCGCTGCTGACCCTGCTGGCACCGGCGCGCGGGGTGGATGCGGCGCTGGATGGGCTGATCGCGGGCGTTGGGGCGGTGCTGGCGGCATCGGATGCGCCGGAAGCCGCGGCGCGGCGGTTGGTCGAGCTCATCGCGCTGGCGATCGCTGCGGCGCTCCTGGTGCGCCACGCGCCGGTGTACGTGGCCGAAGCCTTCATCCGGTCGCGGATCGCGGACCCGGGTCTTGCGTATGGCGCGCTGCCGGCCGATCTCGACCATGCGGCCCTGGCGCGCCGTGCTGCGATCATTCCAACCGACTGAGGATAGATGCCGATGCAAGATGCGATAATCACCGAATATGGCACCACCGCCGATGGCGCGCTGGTGCGGCAGGTGACCTTGCGCAACCGTGCCGGCATGAGCGTCGCGGTGCTGGACTATGCCGGGGCGATCACCGCGATCATGGTGCCGGACCGGAAGGGCGCGTTCGGCAACGTCGTGCTCGGCTGCACCAACATGGCCGATTACGAGAGCAAGAGCCCGTATTTCGGCGCGCTGCTCGGGCGCTATGCCAATCGGATTGCCGGCGGGCGATTCAGCCTGGATGGCGAGGTGTTTCATCTGCCGGTGAACAACGGGCCCAATACCCTGCACGGCGGGTTGAAAACCGGTGCGACGCCGAATTTCGGGCATCGGATCTGGGATATCGTGACCGCGAGCGCGCGGTCGGTCACGCTGCAACTGGTCAGTGCGGATGGCGACAACGGGTTTCCCGGCACGCTGACCGTGACGGTGGTGTACACGCTGGAGGAGGACAACGCGGTGCGGATCGACTACGCGGCGCAGGTGGAGGGCCGGCCGACCGTGCTCAATCTGTCCAACCATACCTATTTCAATCTCGCGGGGTCGGGCAGCGCGCTCGATCAGATCGTGACGATTCCGGCCAGTTTTTTCCTGCCGACCGATGCCGGGCAGATCCCGACCGGGATTCTGCTGGCGGTGGAGGGCACGCCGATGGATTTTCGCACGCCGCACGCGGCCGGTGCGCGGATCGGCGCCCCGTATGAGCAACTGACGCTCGCCGGCGGGTATGATCATTGCTACGTCCTCGACAAACCGGCGGGCGCGATCGGGCCGGCCGCGACGCTGCACGATGCGGTATCCGGCCGGGTGCTGAGCATCGAGACCAGCGAACCCGGCATGCAATTCTATACCGGCAACAATCTGACCGGCACCATTACCGGGCAGGATGGCGCATTGATCCGCCCGGGTGACGGTATTGCGTTCGAGACCCAGCACTACCCGGATGCGCCGAACCAGCCGCATTTTCCGACCACGCGGCTCGACCCCGGGCAGGCGTTCCGTTCCACCACGATCTGGCGGTTTTCGGTCGCCTGAGAACATCATAGGAACAAATAGTTAATAAATCCTTACCAGACGCGTTGCTGTTCTGTTCTCTCCATGCGAAACTCATACTCGACGAGTCGCATCGTGAAGCCTATGGTTATTTCCCGCCTAAGTTGCGCTGCCGATCCTGAAACACACGCTTGAGGAGTTGACCGATGGAAAAAAACAAGGCTCTCGACGCTGCCCTGGTGCAGATCGAGCGGGCATTCGGCAAAGGCTCGATCATGCGGATGGGCGCACGGCCGGGCAATGAGGAGATCGACGTGGTGCCGTCCGGATCGCTCGGGCTCGATCTGGCGCTCGGCATCGGCGGGTTTCCGCGCGGCCGGGTGATCGAAATCTACGGGCCGGAATCCTCGGGCAAGATCACGCTGGCGTTGCACGCGATTGCCGAGGCGCAGAAGCGCGGCGGCACCTGCGCGTTCATCGATGCGGAACACGCGCTCGACCCGATCTACGCGCGCAAGCTTGGCGTCGATGTCGATAACCTGTTGATCTCGCAGCCCGATACCGGCGAGCAGGGGCTGGAAATCGCCGATACGCTGGTCCGCTCCGGCGCAATCGATGTGCTGGTGATCGATTCGGTGGCCGCCCTGGTGCCGCGCGCCGAACTCGAGGGCGAGATGGGCGACAGCCATGTCGGCCTGCACGCGCGGTTGATGAGCCAGGCTTTGCGCAAGCTGACCGGCTCGATCTCGCGCTCGAAGACCATGATGATCTTTCTGAACCAGATCCGGCTGAAAATCGGCGTCATGTTCGGCAATCCGGAAACCACCACCGGCGGCAATGCGCTGAAATTCTATGCTTCGATCCGGCTCGAAATCCGCCGCATCGGCGCGATCAAGGACCGCGAGGAAGTGACCGGCAACCAGACCCGCGTGAAAGTGGTGAAGAACAAGCTGGCGCCGCCGTTCCGCCAGGTCGAATTCGACATCATGTATGGCGAGGGCATCTCGAAGGTCGGCGAGTTGATCGATCTTGGGGTGAAGGCCGGAATCGTCGAGAAATCCGGCGCCTGGTTCAGCTATGACAGCGTGCGCGTCGGCCAGGGACGCGAGAACGCCAAGCAGTTCCTGCGCGATCATCCGGACATGGCGGCCGCGATCGAGAAGCGCATCCGCGATCAGGCCGCGGTGGTCGAGAAATCGATGATGGTGGCACCCTCCGAGAGTGAGGTGGCCGAAGCGGCGGAGTAACGCCGCAGGGTTGGCTTTCGTGATCGAACGGACGAAACCGGTTCGCCCGGAAAGATGACAGCGATGCCATGAGGCGGTATGCCTGGGAAACAAGCCGATTTTCCAGGGACACCTCGCCGCTCCATGACATCCAGCAACGATATCCGTGCCACGTTCATCGATTATTTCCAGCGCCACGATCACGAGGTGGTGCCAAGCGCACCGCTGGTGCCGCGCAACGACCCGACCTTGATGTTCGTCAATTCGGGCATGGTGCCGTTCAAGAATGTGTTCACCGGCCAGGAGAAGCGCCCCTATGTGCGCGCGACCTCGGCGCAGAAATGCGTGCGCGCCGGCGGCAAGCACAACGACCTCGACAATGTGGGCTATACCGCGCGCCACCACACGTTTTTCGAAATGCTGGGCAATTTTTCGTTCGGCGATTATTTCAAGGAACAGGCGATCACCAATGCCTGGACGCTGCTGACGCGGGATTTCGGCCTTGCGAAAGATCGGCTGCTGGTCACGGTCTATCACAGCGACGATGAAGCCGCTGCGCTCTGGCGGAAGATTGCCGGTCTTTCGGATGAGCGGATCATTCGGATCACGACCGATGATAATTTCTGGCGCATGGCGGATGTCGGGCCGTGCGGCCCGTCATCGGAAATCTTCTACGATCATGGGCCGCACATCGCGGGCGGTCCGCCGGGCAGCCCTGAGGAGGATGGCGACCGGTTCATCGAAATCTGGAACCTCGTGTTCATGCAGTATTTCGAGGATGCGGCGAAGACGCTGACCCCCCTGCCCCGCCCCTCGATCGATACCGGCATGGGGCTGGAACGGTTTGCCGCCATCATGCAGGGCAAGCACGACAATTACGATACCGATACGCTGCGGGCACTGATCATGGCCTCGGCCGAAGCCTCTAACACCGATCCTGACGGCGCACATAAAACCAGCCACCGGGTGATCGCGGATCATCTGCGCGCCACGGCTTTTATCATCGCGGATGGCGTGCTGCCCTCTAACGAAGGGCGCGGCTATGTGCTGCGCCGGATCATGCGCCGCGCGATGCGCCACGCGCATCGGTTGGGCATGCGCGAGCCGTTCATCTACCGGCTGGTACCGGCGCTGACCCGGCAGATGGGGGTTGCCTATCCCGAATTGCAGCGGGCGGAGCCGCTGATCGTCGAGACGCTCAAACTCGAGGAGGCGAAATTCGCGATCATGCTCGAACGCGGCCTGTCGCTGCTCGATGACGAGGTGAGCCGGCTTGGCGCGAGCGCGCCGCTGGCGGGTTCAGTCGCGTTCAAACTTTACGACACGTTCGGTTTTCCGCTCGACCTCACGGAGGATGCGCTGCGCGAGCAGGGCCGCAGCCTCGATCGTGACGGGTTCGATTCCGCCATGGCCGAGCAGCGCACCCGCGCCCGCGCCGCCTGGGCCGGCAGCGGCGATGCCGCGGAGTTCCTTGGCTACGCCACGGAAGACTCCGATGCGAGCGTCACCGGCCTGATCGTCGATGGCGCGCCGGCCGAGAGTGCCGCCGCCGGCCAGAGTGTCGCCATCATCCTCAATCAGACGCCGTTCTACGCGGAATCGGGTGGCCAGGTCGGCGATACCGGCACCCTGCTCGCCGAGGGGCTGGAGGTGGCGATTACCGACACGCAGAAGAAAGCCGGTGATCTGTTTGTGCATCATGGCACGGTGCGGACCGGTACCGTGACACGCGGCCAGACCGTGCACGCCACGGTGGATCACGCGCGGCGCGGCGCGATCCGCGCGCATCATTCCGCCACGCATCTGCTGCATGAGGCGCTGCGCCAGGCGCTCGGCCCGCATGTGACGCAGAAGGGCAGCCTGAATGCGCCGGACCGGCTTCGGTTCGATGTGTCGCAGCCACGGCCTGTCACGTTCGCCGAATTGCGCGATGTCGAACGCGCGGTGAACGCCCGCATACGCGAGAACAGCCCGGTGGAAACCCGGCTGATGACGCCGGATGAAGCGGTCAAGCGCGGCGCCATGGCGCTGTTCGGCGAAAAATATGGCGATGAGGTGCGCGTGGTTTCGATGGGCATCGGCGATGGCGCAAAATCCGCCTATTCGATCGAATTATGCGGCGGTACCCATGTCAGCCGCACCGGTGATATCGGCGCGTTTCGTATATTGGCGGAATCCGGCGTCGCCGCCGGGATTCGCCGCATCGAGGCGGTGACCGGAGCGGCGGCGCTGACGGCGATCGAAACCGATGCCGATCTGCTGGCCGAAGCCGCGACCGCACTGAAAGCGCCACCCTCCGAAGTGCCGGCCCGCATTGTTGCCCTGCTCGACGAACGCAAGCGCCTGGAACGCCAGATCGGCGAATTGCAGCGCAAGATCGCAACCGGCGCCGGTGAAGCCGCCGTGGAAGACGTGGCGGGGGTGAAACTCTCCGCGCGCAATCTGGGCGATGTCGCGCCGCGCGATCTGAAATCGCTCGCCGATTCAATTCTGAAATCGATGGGTCAGGGCGTGGTGGCGCTGGTCTCCACCGCCGATGGCAAGGCGAGCATCGTGGTCGGCGTATCGGACGATCTGACCGCGAAACATAACGCCGTCACTTTGGTGCGCGCGGCCGCCGAAGCGGTAGGCGGCAAAGGCGGCGGCGGGCGGCCCGATATGGCGCAGGCCGGCGGCCCGGATGCCACCCAGGCCGACGCCGCACTGGCCGCGGTGCGCGCGGCCCTCGCGGCGTAACGGCGCCGCAGCCTTATTCCGGGTCGGGCGGCTGCCAGACGGCGCGGACCAGATAGATCGGGCGTTGTTTGCTCTCTTCATAGAGCCGGCCCAAGTATTCGCCGAGCACGCCGAGCGCGAGCAGCTGCACGCCGCCAAGAAACAGCACGGCGACCAGCAGCGAGGGATAGCCCTTGACCGGGTTGCCGTAGACCAGTTTGTTGAAGATGGTGATGATTGCGTAGATGAACGCAAACACCGAAACGCCGAAACCGAGGTAGGACGCAAGCCGCAGCGGCGCGCTGGAGAAACTGGTGATGCCCTCGATCGCGAAATTCCAGAGCTTCCAGTAGTTCCAGGTGGTGGTGCCGGCGTGGCGGGGCGCGCGGTCGTAGGTGATGGTCGCGGTGCGAAATCCGACCCAGGCGAACAGGCCTTTCATGAAGCGCCGGCGTTCCGGCAGGCGTTTCAGCGCCTCCAGCGCCGGCCGCGAGATCAGGCGGAAATCGCCGGTATCGGCCGGAATATCGACCTGGCTCATCCGGTTGATCACCCGGTAGAACGCGTGCGCGGTGGCGCGTTTGACCGGGCCATCGCCCTCGCGCGAGGAGCGCACGGCGTTCACCACCTCGAAGCCTTCGCGCCATTTCGCGATGAGCGCGGGGATAATCTCCGGCGGGTCCTGCAGATCGGCATCGAGCGGGATGACGGCATCGCCCCGCGCAAAATCGAGCCCCGCGGTCAGGGCGGCTTCCTTGCCGAAATTGCGCGACAGGTCGATCACGCGCACGCGGGCATCGCGCTCGGCGAGGGCGACCAGCCGGGCGAGCGTGTCATCGCGGCTGCCATCGTTGACGCAGACCAGCTCCCACGGATCGGCCCCGGCATCGAGCACGGCGGCGAGGCGCGCGTGCAGGGTCTGCACGTTTTCGGCTTCGTTATGAAACGGCACGATGATCGAAATGAGCGATGGCGCGGGCGGTAAGGCGTTGGTCATTGCGCGTGCCGTCCTTTCGGGCTGATCCATCGCCCCACCATCTGCCACATCAGCACCAGCGCGCCCAGCCAGAAACCGAGCCACGCCCAGCCCGCGTAAGGCGGGCTGAAGCGGAAGCGGACGATATTCCGCCCGGCGTGCAGCGCGATGCTCTGCACCACGGCGTGATGCACATGAATAGCAACCCTCGCGCCGTTATCGGTCGCGTGCCAGCCGGCCATGAAGAGTTCGCGGCGGATCAGCGTGGCGGCGGCAGGACAATCGATGATCGCGCCATTGGCGCTGTGCGCGCCGATCCGGCAGGCGGCGCCGGTGGTGGTGTAAAACGGCTCCGCGCCGGCCAGCCGCCAGATCGTCATCAATTTGTCGGTATAGACTTTGCGGAACAAGGCTTGGTCGGGGCGGACGCTGAAGGCGATTTCGGGGCTGCGGTGCAGGATTGTGCCGGCCGTGGCGGTGGTCAGATGGCTGGAGTTGGCCGGGTACAGCCAGATGGCGTCTGGCGAGGTACCGGAGATATGATCGATTTCGAGGGTGAAGGCCGCACCGGGTTGCAGCGGAATTGCTGGCGCGAGCGGCACGGTGAACGGCATATTGTCGTGCGAGCGGCGCAGATCCGCGCTGCCGATGCCACAGAGACCGTTGCTGCATAGTCTCATGGCCATCGTACCGGTTGCGGTGTTGTCGTAATTGCCCTGGTTGATGCCGATCTGGCTGATCGGGGGCATGGCGGCGAGGCCTCGCGGCGCGATGCCGCGCACGGTGACGGATTGGCCGGGATAAAGCGGCAGGGCTGTGGCGCGACCGTGAGGGGCGGGGTACGTCATCGATGGGCTGAGCGCGGCATCGGGTCCGGTCAGAACGTAGCGCACGCCGAGATATCGATAGTCCCGCTGAAAGTGCTCGATGTCGTGCGCGGCGCCGCCGATTGAAAACGGCCGGAACGGTGCAAAGAAAATATCGCCATTGCCGAAGCTGGGATTGTCGATCAGATGATGGCGCACGAAATGCACCCAGTTCGCCGCGACCGGCAGATAGATATGATTGAGGCTGGGCAGGCGGAAATAGGCGCTGTAGTTGGGGTCGAGCGGGCCTAACGTGTAGTAGCGGTGCAAACCAAGGTGAGACTTCAGATAATCGATCCCGCGCCGGTCAAGCGTGCCGGGTTGGTGGCCGGATAGCTGCGGCACGATGAACAGCAGCATCGCATTGACCACGATGAGGCCGGCAAGGCACCAACGGCGACACTCGCCCCGCAGGACGAGCCAGACGATGACGACCAGCCCGAGGGCGATCAGTTCGAAACCGAGCGCGCGCACCAGCCAGAACACCATGACGCCCCGATAGGTCGCGTGCCAGTGCCAGGCCGCCGCCCAGGGCGATGCCAAATCGATCGCGAGGCCGAGGATGGCCAGCGTCACGATCAGCGGGATCAGCGGTTTGACGCGGTTGGACCGCAAATCATCGATCGCGAAAGATGCGGGAATGATCAGGGCGAGTTCCCAACTCGGCGAGGAATAGCGCGAGAACACGACATTCTTCATCAGCGGCACGGCATTCACCAGCGCCATGATCGGCGGAAAACCGAACGTCTTGCCGAGGCTGAGCACGATCCATACCGCCAGCAGCGCAACCAGCGGCCGATCACGCCGGGAGGCGAAACCGGCGGCGCCGAACAGGACCAGCAGCAGGCCGACATAGCCGCCGGTCGAGGCTGAGACATCGAGCAAGAGGGGGCTGGCGGCACCCATGCCGAGCGGGCCATACACATAGGGCAGAACCGTGACCGCGAAGCCGCGGTAATTGATGTAATCGGTACCGAACTGATGGGTGGCAAAGACACCGCTCGCCATCGAGAAATCGAAAAACGCGATGATCTGCGGCGATGCGATCAACAGTCCCGCAACACCGCCGAGCGTGATGCTGCCAATGAAGCGGCGCAGGTCCGGTACCTGGAACGCCCGAACCACCGCCCAGAGCAGGGCGAGCACGCCATCGATATAGGCCGTTTCAGGAAACCCGGCCAGGATCGATCCGCCGATGCCGAGCCCGACCAGCACGATTGCGCGGCGCTGGTGGGCGGGGTCGCGCGCATCTTCGATCCCGTGCAGCAGCAGCGGCAGGAACGGCATCACGTTCAGGATGGTTTCGCCCGGCACCCAGGCGAAGGTGCCGCTGAAGGCGAACAGCAGCCCGCCCGCCAGCGCGCTCAACCGGCCAAGCTCGAGCCGCCGGAGCAAAGCGAATGTAGCGATGCCGGCAAAAATCTGGAGTGAAATTTCGAGCCAGATGATGCCGCTCTGAAACGACAGCAGCAGCACGAAGGGCAGAAACAGCGCCGCCGGCTGCATCTCGCCGGCCAGCGGCAGGCCGATGCCGGAATAGGGGTTCCACCACGGGATGATGAAATGCAACCAGTCCTGCGCTGCAAGATGGCCAAGGGCCTGGTTCGTCCAGCCAACATTGGGGTCGCTGAAATCCAAGGCGAAGATAATGCTGCGCCCGATGCCGGTGACCGCACCGGATTCCGTCCAGATCGGGTTGGAACTGAGGCCGGTGAGCCAGGAGGCGGCGTGGCCCAGAAACGGCGCGAGGATGAGGATCAGGATCGGCACGCGGGGGTAGCGGTCGAGATGTTCAGCGCCGTCTTGCCGGATCGGCGAAGTTGTCCGCTCGCCACTCACTGATCTAACCAGCTCGATAGTGCTGATTGGTCGTGCCGAAGCGCTGGTTCCGTGGCATCAGCAGAATGATCAGAAGGCCCAAAACTGCGAGCCAGAAGCCGATCCATGCATACGTGACGTAAGGGGGCCAGAACGCGAACCTGACGTGGTTGATCCCCGGTCTGAGAACGATCTTCTGAACGATGCCGCCAGCGACATCGACGGGAACTAGGGCGCCATTGTCCGTGGCGTGCCAACCCGCCATTGACAATTCACGACGAACGAGCGTCGCCCTACCGGCACAATTTGCAATCAAACGGCTGAATGTTGCGTTTGTAATATGACAAGAGGCCCCCGATGTCGTGTAAAACGGATCAGCTCCATTGTTCCGCCAGATTTGCATCAGATTGTCACGGTAGACTGATTTGAAGCGTTCTACGCCGCCGCCTTTTCCGAAAATCAGCCGAATCGTAGCGTTTGGGAGCGCCTGGCCAGACCCGGTGCGCAGGGTTACGCCCGCGCCGCGATGCGGCCACAGCCATACCGCGTCGCCGTGAGTGCCGTTCAGATGGCTGATCGTCGCAGTAAATGCCTCACCGGGCTTGATCGACACAGGAGGGGCGAGGTTGACGAAAAACGGACTGTTGTCGCCCGACTCGGCAAGATTACGCTGCCCCTGACCGCATTTTCCATCAGCACATAGAGTGATCGACAGAATACCGTCTGCGGTATTGTTGAAATTGCCTTGGAATACGCCGAGTTTTGCAATCGGAGGAAAATTGGTAAATTGGTCTGATGCCGTTTCATGAACCGTCAAGGATTCGCCCGCATTGAGCGGCATGGGGCGTTCGGGCGAACCGTCGGGTGGAACCGCGACCGTCGAGGCCATGGTCACGCCCGGTGTCGTGACGATATAATTGACACCCAGGAACCGATAATATCGACCATCACTATTGATATCGTTGATCGAGGTGGTTTCTTGCATCGGCGGAAACGACGGCCAAAATACGATACCGCCTTGCCCTAGTATCGCACGACTGAGGTTCTTTTCGATGTAATTGACCCAGTTACTTGCGATCGGAGAATAGTTATGGTCAAGACTGGGAATCTGGAAATAGGCGGAATAGTTGGGCTGGATTGGGCCAAGACTATAAAAGCGACCAAGACCAACATGATGCCGTAGAAACCGGATTGCAGACCAGTCGACCCGCCCCGGTTTGACGCCAGATAACTGAGGTATTGAAAACAAACCCATTGTGTTAACGATCAAGACCGCGCCGAGGATCAAGCGGCGGGTTTCGCCGCGAAACGTGAACCAGAGGGCCGCCGCGACGATCAGCACAATAATTTCAAGACCCGTTGCACGGTATAGCCACGTCACCATGATGTGCCGATCCATTGCATTCCAATGCCAACCCTGTGCCCATGGCCAGGCGAGATAAATCGCATCCATGATCGCAAACAGGGTAGCAACGAACCCCAGGATGGGTCGCCAGAGACCTGGCGAGGCCTCATCGAGTCCAACTGCCACAAGCACCACCATCGCGAGTTCCCAAGATGGCGCAGCATAGCGGAAAAACTCTACATCGCGCATGAACGGCATCGCATTCATGGCAACCATAACTGGCGGGAAAGCAAAGGTTTTTCCCATACTAAGCGCTAGCCAGATGGCCAATATGATGGATAGCGCCGGGTTGCGACGCTGGGTCAACCCAATCACTGCGAGGGGGATCATAAACGCGGCGCAGTAGCCACCCATACCGCCATCGACATAGAGCATTTGCGTGCTGCCGAGATTATTCGCGAGTGTGCCAAAGATGTATGGAACGACAAAGCCTGCAAAGGAGCGACGGTCGAGTCCAAGCAGCCCAACCAGATGGCTCTGAACAATGGAACTGGCGATCCCGAAGTCCGCAAACGCGACGATGACCGGCCCGGCCAGCAGCAGGCCAAGCAGACCTCCTACGACAACACGCAGCAAGAACGCGACACGATGCGGTTCTGTGACGAAGCGGCAGACCATCCAGAGCAGCGCCATGGTACCGTTGATGTAAGCCGCCTCCGGAAACCCAGCGACAATCGACCCGCCAATGGACAACGCAACAACAAGAATACTGATACGACCACCGGTGCGGTCGCGGGCGTATTCGATACCGAGCAGCAATAGAGGCAAAAATGGCATCACATTCAAGTTGGCTTCGTTTGGAACCCAACTGAAGGTGCCATTGAACTGATAAAGAATGGCCCCGATCAGGGCGCTCGACCGGCCAGTGCCCAAACGGCGCAATAACAGATAGGTTACAACGCCGGCAAAGACCTGAAGAGAGGCTTCAAGCCAAAACATGCCACCCTGAAACGCGAGCAACAGCACGAAGGGAAGAAAGAACGCGGCCGGCTGCATTTCGCCTGCAAGCGGCAGGCCGATCCCGGAATAGGGATTCCACCATGGAATTCTACCGTGCAACCAATCATGCGCGACAAGATGGCCAAGCGCCTGATTGGTCCAACCGACGTTGGGATCACCGAACGACCAGCCGGCCAGAAGCTGGGGACCGACGCCGAGAACCGCACCCGATTGCGTCCAGATCGGGTTCGAACTCAGCCCGAGGATCACCGATGGCAGATGGCCGATCAGCGGTAGCAGCACCAACAAAACCGGGATGATCCAGGGTCGGCGATCGAGAACAGAGGACGAAGCGCTTGGCGGGTTGGTGGCGGTCAGCGGCTTGGTCCCCAAACGGTATCTCCGGAACGTAGTGCGGTCGTGGCGCCGCACGTGGCTGATTGCGTGTAACGGCGAATTCGCGATCGGTCCATGCCGAACCGCCGCACGTGCCAAATGCTGGGCAATCGGGCATGATCTTGCGCATGAACCGATTCCGCTGGCCGCATCTGATCGCACAATTGGGGCTGGCCGGTCTGTTTCTGGTCCTCAGCCTCGCCACCGGCCTGCGCCTCGCGTTGCTCACGCCGATCGGCCAGGTGGCCGATGAGCCTGCGCATATCGCGCGGGCCGGGGCGCTGTTGCACGGCCAGTGGCTCGGGCGGCGGGTGCCGTTCAAGCCGGTTGGCAAGGCCGAGGTGATCGTTCCGGCGACGCGGATCAATTTCGGGTTGTTGAATGCCTCGATCGGCGAGATGAACGCCACCTGCACAGCGCCGGCCTCAATCGCCAGCACCGCGCGCCAGCCCTGGACCAAGGCGCAGATCATCGACATCGATTTCAACACAACGCAGTATTTTCCAGCACTTTATCTGCCCGGCACGCTCGGCATCGCGGCCGGCCGCGCGGTCGGGCAGCGCCCGTTGGCCGCGCTGTTCACCGGGCGGGTGGGCATGCTGCTCGCCTATGTGCTGGTCGGCATGCTCGCCATCGCCATTGCGCGGTTCGGCCGGGCCGTGCTGTTCGCCACATTGTCGTTCCCCGAGGCGCTGAGCCTTGGCGCGTCGTTCAACCAGGATGGCATGTTGATCGCGCTCAGCGCGCTGGCCGGTGCGTTGCTCACGCTCGATCCGGTGCGGCATCGGCGGTGGCGCTGGTGGTTTCTGCCGGTGATGACGCTGATCATTCTCTCCAAGCCGCCGTACGGGCTGTTGCTGTTCGCGGTGCTGGCGCCGCTCGCGCTGCCGCACCGCTGGCGGCGCCTGGCGCTGACCGCGCTTTGGGCAATCCCGCCGCTGATCTGGGTCGCGATCATGACGCGGGTCTCACTGATGCCGTATCTGCTCGGCCCGTATCATCCAGGCCCGCTGTGGCCGGGGCCGGCCAGCACCATGTTCAGCACGACCGATCCGGCGGCCGCCGCGCGCGTGTTTCTGGCCGACCCCGCCCGATTGCTCACCCTGCCGGTCGGGTTTCTGGTGGCGAATTTCGGGTTCCTGGTGAAATCGGGCATCGGCATGTTGGGCTGGCTAAGCATCAGCCTGGCGCCGCCGGCCTATCTCGGCTGGGACATCGCCAGTCTGTGTGCCGCACTCGGCGTGCTGGCGGCGCCGCGCGCGGCTGGGCTGCGCTGGTCATGGCGCGATGCGGCGCTGATCCTCGCGCTGGTGGTCCTCAGCGTGCTGGCGGTCGAGATTGCGGTCTATCTGAGTTGGGACAAAGTGGGCAGCGCGATGATCTACGGTCCGCAGGGCCGCTATTATCTGTTGTTCCTGCCGTTCCTGATGCTGATAATTCCCCGCCTCGGCGGGCGGATCAGCGCCATCGCCGCACCGCTCAGCGCGTTGCCGGCGGTGGTGATGGCGGCGATCGATGTCTGGTACGTCCCCGGCCTGCTGCTGCGGCGCTTCTGCCTGGGTTGAAGGCCGGCGCTATCTCGTTTTCGTGAGATACGCCTTTGACGGCGGGTTTTACCGCGCCCACGCCCCCTGCCCGCTTGCGTTCACCGCGTTTGAAGGCATCTTGGAGGGCATTGCTCTCGATGGGGGATATCCATGAACGCTTTCACGACGACGCCGTTGATTTCGCGGGCCGCACTGTTCGGCAATCCGAGTCGGCGGGGTGCTGCGATCAGCCCGGATGGGGCACATATCACGTTTCTCGCACCGTTGGATGGGGTGATGAATGTGTTCATCGCCCCGCGCGCCGCGCTCGATCAGGCCACGCCGTTGACCCGCGAAACAAAGCGCGGCGTGCCGTTTTATGAATGGGCAAAGGATTCGCGTCATGTGCTGGTCGGGCGCGATACCGATGGGGATGAGAATTATCACATCCACGCCGTCGATATCAAAACCGGTGCGGCGCGGGATTTGACGCCGTTCGAGGGCGTGCGGGCGGAGCTCGCGAAGGTTTCGCGCCAGCACCCCGGGGCGGTCGTGATCAGTCATAACGCGCGCAATCCGCAGTTTCCGGATTTGGTCCGGGTCGATATCGCTACCGGTGAGGCAACGATGATCGCAGAAAATCCGGGGTTTGCCGGCTTCGGGATCGATGATGATTTCGCGGTGCGGTATGCGGTCGTGATCCAGCCAGATGGCAGCCAGCTGGTGCTGCGGCCGGATGCGGCGGCGGGGTGGGCGGAGTTCATGCGGTTCGCGCCGGAGGATGCCATGACATCCGGCATCGAAGATCTTTTCGCGTCGGATGGCAGCACGCTGCTGCGATCGAGCGCGGGGCGGGATACCGCGGCGTTATATCGGCTCGATTTCGCAACCGGTGCGGCACACGAAATTGCGGCGGATGCGCGGGCGGATATCGGCGCGGTCCTGGTCGATCCGCACTCGAAAGCGCCCCTGGCCTACAGCGTGAATTACGAGCGCAACCGGTATGTGGCGCTCGATGCGGCGGTGGCGGCGGATCTGGCGTTTCTGGATGGGGCGGGGATCGGTGACTGGGGCTTGCAATCGCGCACCGATGACGACCGGTTGTGGGTGGTCGGCGCCGATGCGGATACCGCGCCGGCCGCAGCGTATCTGTACGACCGGACTTTGAAGACGCTGGAAAAACTCTATGATTCGCGCCCTGAACTCGCGGATGCGCCGCTGGCGGCAATGCATCCGGTGGTGATCGACGCGCGCGATGGGTTGAAGCTGGTATGTTACCTGACCCTGCCAAAGGGGAGTGATGAGGCAACACCGGGGCGGCCGGCGCAGGCGTTGCCGATGGTGCTGATGGTGCACGGCGGGCCGTGGGCGCGCGATACGTTCGGCTACAATTCCTACCATCAATGGCTGGCGAACCGGGGTTATGCGGTGCTTTCCGTCAATTTCCGCGCCTCCACCGGGTTCGGCAAGGGGTTCCTGAACGCGGGCAACTACGAATGGGGCCGCGCGATGGACGACGATCTGCTCGATGCGGTGGATTGGGCGATCGGGGCCGGCATCGCCGATGCGTCGCGCATTGCGATCATGGGCGGATCCTACGGCGGCTACGCAACACTCGCGGCGATGACGCGCAACCCGACCAAATACGCCTGCGGCGTCGATATCGTCGGCCCGTCGAATCTGGAAACGCTGCTGGCGACGATCCCGCCCTATTGGGAAGCGGCGAAGGCGATTTTCCATAAATCGATCGGCGATCCCGACACCGCGGATGGCCTGGCGTTGCTGCGCGAACGCTCGCCGGTACACCTCGCGGACCGCTTGGCCCGGCCGCTGCTGATCGGCCAGGGTGCCAACGACCCGCGGGTGAAACAGGCGGAATCCGACCAGATGGTCGCGGCACTGAAGGCAAAAGGGATCGCGGTAAGCTACGTGCTCTTCCCCGATGAAGGGCACGGGTTCGCCCGGCCAGAGAACAATATTGCGTTCAACGCGATTACCGAGCAGTTTCTCGCAGCGCATCTGGGCGGACGGGCGGACCCGATCGGGGCGGATGAAATCTCCCGCTCCACCGCGCAAATATTGGAAGGTGCCGATACGCTCTCATGACGACCGAACCGAAATCGCCGCTGATCACCCGCAAACGCGTGATGCTGGGGCTGGAACTCGTCTTCAACTTCCTGCTGCCCTGGATCGTGTATCGGGTGGCGAAACCCCATGTCGGCGAGATCCACGCCATCATGGCCTCCGCCGCGCCGCCGATGGCCTGGAGCCTGGTGGAGTTTGCCCGCAAGCGGCGGGTGGACGCCATTTCGGTGATGGTGCTAGGCGGCATCGGACTTTCACTGCTCGGCTTCGCGCTCGGCGGATCGCCGAAATTGCTCCTGATGCGGGAATCGCTGATCACCGGGTTGATCGGCATCGTGTTCGTGGGCTCGGCCATCATCGGCCGACCCCTGATGTACGTGCTGGCAAGCGCCAGCCTGAAACGCCAATCCGCCGAAGACAGCGCCGAGTTCGAAACCTATAAGGACGATCCCGCCTTCCGCCGCATGATGGGCGTAATGACCATCGTGTGGGGCATCGGCTTCATCGCGGAAACCGCCGTCCGCAGCGTGCTGGTATTCTCGCTGCCGGTCGGACGATTCCTGATCATCGGGCCAATCGTCGGATACTCAACCATCGGCCTGCTGATGCTATGGACCTTCCTATACGGCCGCGCGGCCGAGAAACGCGGGGTGTTGTCGTGAGGCGAGAAAGCAAGCAAGGCGGGGGGCTTTGCCCCCTCGACCCCCACTAAGGGCTTAGCCCTTAGAACCCGCTAGTTTTCGGCAAGGGGAGGGCGACACAGGCCAGATCGACGGAACCACCCAGGCAGCGCCCTCCCCTTGCCGAAAACTAATGGATTTTAAAGGCTCCGCCTTTAACGGGGTCGAGGGGCAGAGCCCCCGCCTTGCTTCCTCCCCGCGTCACAAAAACCCCGTCGATATCCACGGCACGGCGGCGATGACGATCAAGGTCACCACGAGGGTGGCCATGTAGGGCCAGATGCGGGTGACGGCTTCGTCGCTCGAGGTTTTGCTGATCAGGCAGGTTTGGTAGAAGCCGACGCCGAAGGGTGGCGAGAACAGGCCGATGCCCATCGCGAGGATCGAGACGATGGCGTATTGAACGACGTTGATACCAACCTGTTGGGCGATCGGGAACAGGAGGGGGCCGAACAGGACCATGGCGGGCAGGCCTTCGAGCACGCTGCCGAGCACGATGAACAGCAGGATCGAGACGGCCATGAAGCCGTATTTGCCGCCGGGGATACCGGTCATCGCGGCGGTCAGCGCCTGGGCGAAGCCGGCCTGGGTGAGTGCCCATGCCATGGCGCTGGCGGCGCCGATGATCAGCAGGATGGCGCCGGACAGGGCGGCGGTTTCGACCAGCAGGGGGAACAGGCGTTTGAGGTCGAAGCTACGGTAGATCGTGATGCCGACGAAGACGGCGTATATGACGCCGATGGTGGCGACTTCGGTGGCGGTGGCGATGCCGGCGAGCACGGCGTAGCGGATGAGGAACGGCAGGATCAGCGCGGGGATGGCGATGATGAACAGGCGCAGGGCTTCGCGCGGGGCGACGCTGGTGCCGCTGGGTGTTTCGCCGCGGGTACGAAAGAAGATCAGCACGATAAGGCCGAGTGCCGCGACCGCGGCGGGGAGCAGGCCGCCGGTGAACAGGGCGGCGGTGGAAACGCCGGTGACGGCGCCGACAATAATGAGAACAAGGCTGGGCGGAATGGTTTCCGACATGGCGGCGGCCGAAGCGAGCTGGGCGACGAGTTCGCCGGGCGGGATGCCGCGCCGTTTCATTTCGGGCAGCAGCACAGGGGCGACGGCGGCCTGATCGGCGGCTTTGGAGCCGGAGATGCCGGCGATGAGGTAGATGGCGCCGATCAACACGTAGGACAGGCCGCCGCGCCGGTTGCCGACCAGGGCGGTGAGCAGGTTGACCAGGGCGCGGGCGATACCGGTCATTTCCAGCAGCAGGCCGAGGACGACGAACATCGGCACGGCGAGCAGTTCGATCGAGGCCATGCCCTGGTCCATCTGGCTGATCACGATGGAGAGCGGAATCGAGGTGGTGAAGTAGATGTAGCCGATGGTGGCGATACCGAACGAGAAGGCGATGGGCACGCCGGCGAAGATGCAGACACCGACGATGACGACGAAAAAGACGACAAGGTCGCCGTTGCCGATGTCGTAGAGCAGGTTTTCGGAGGCCCAGAGACCGACGCCGATGGCGATGCCGATGGCAAGGGTGATCAGGAGTTCGGGCCAGGTGATGCCGGCAAAGAGTTGGCGGAGGGCGACGTAGAACAGCATGATCAGGGCAAGGATTTGCCCGGCGACTTCCCATGATCCGGGGATATGCAGGGTTGGCGTGGTGATCGCCTGCTGCGCCGCCATATAACCGAGCCCGGGGATAATGAGTTCGAGCGTGAACACCGCGACGATCAGCCCGGCGAGGCGGGCGAGGAAGCGCTGGCGGGAGGGGCTGAGTTTGGCGACCAGCACAGTCATGCGCATGTGTTCGCTACGGCGCAGGGCAATGACGGCGCCGAGGCTGACGAGCCACAGGAACAGGATTTCGGCGAGTTCGTTCGACCAGATCAGCGGCTTGTCGAGCCCGTAGCGGAACACGACGCCGACGAACAGGATGAGGATTTCAGTGACAACCAGGGCTCCGGCGAGCCCCTGGCTGACCCAGTCGACCGCCGTGTCCAGCCGCCCCAGAAGGGCGGCTGGCAGACTCGTTTTTGGTGTCATCACGCGAACGCTGCGGCCGGCTCAGGCCAGCTTGCCGGTGTAGGCCTCGAGCGCGGACCACAGGCTGGGGCCGAACTTGGCCTGCCAGTCCTTGTAGAACCCGGCCTTGACCAGCGCATCCTGAAACTGGCTGGGGTCGGTGGTGTTGAACATCATGCCCTGCTTGGTCAGCTTGCCTTGCAGCGAGTTGTTCAGCATGTTGTTGGCCATGCGCTGCTTGGGCGCCTGTTCGTTGAACGCGGCTTCAACGATCTTGCGATCGGCGGCGGGGAGCGATTTCCAGAAGGTGGCGTTCACCAGCATCCAGTAGCCGACCCACATGTGGTTGGTCATCGAGCAGTATTTCTGGACCTGGTAGTATTTTTGCGTCTCGATCAGGCCGAGCGGATTTTCCTGGCCATCGACCACCTTGGTCTGCAGCGCGGTGTAGAGTTCGGCGATGTTGAGCGAGGTTGGCGCGGCGCCGAGATATTTGAACAGCGAGACCGAAATCGGGCTGGGCGGGACGCGGATCTTGAAGCCCTTGAGGTCTGCGGGCGTCTTGATCGGCATCGTGCTCGTGGTGATCTGGCGGAAGCCCTCGTCCCAGATGCGGCGCATCGGGTAGACGCCGGCCTTCATGATATCGGCGCGGACGACATCGCCCACTTTGCCGTCGAGCGCCTTCCAGGCGGTTTCAATATTTTTGAACGCGAACCCGACGTTGTCGATCGCGGCACTCGGCACCAGGCTCGAGAGAATGTTATCACCGATGCCCATCATCTGGATCGCGCCGGAGCGCACTTCGGAGAGCATATGCGTATCATCGCCCAGTTCGTTGCTGGGGAACACCTGCACGCGGACGCGGCCCTTGGTTTCAGCGGCGATCATCTTGCCGGCTTCGGTCGCGTGGATGGCGGTGGGATGATCGATCGGCACGTCCAACCCGAGCTTGATAACATAGGGGCGCGCCGCGCGGGCCGCGCCGGGGGCCAGAACGGCAGCGCCCGCAGCGGCGCCGGCACCAAGCAGGAATTGCTTGCGTGAAATAGAGATGGTCATTGGATCACTCCCTTCCGGTTTACGATGTCGATCCGTTCGACAATCGCAATGAATAAATCATACGTTTACGCAGCCTTACGCGGGCCTCATCTATCGGGTTCAGATGGCTTTGACAAACCCGAGGCGGTGGTGTGGTGAGACCGGGCGCGAGGGATCGTTTTTGAGCAAAAACGAGGTAAAGCACTTTTTTTAATCAGGCAATCATCGGCCACAACGGCCGGAACCGTATTGATGGGGTTTTGTGCTTATTTTCTGGTCAAATAATGAAATTCCGCGGTAATTTATGCAGATACGGCTTGCAATGTCCCAGGCGGGATCGACAGCGGATACGCCAATGTCGCCGCGATCGTGATCACGATATCCCGGCCGCCGGCCACGATCCGGGCCGGGACCACGCTGGCGCCGTCGGTCCAGCGGCCATCGGGTTCGGGGCTGTACCAGCCTTCGGTCAGGTCCGGGTGATCGAGCGGGATCGCCGTGCCGTCGATCGTCAATGTCGCAATCTTGATCCCGAGTTCGCGGCGGTCGCACGGGTGCCGTCGTGGCGGATGATACTGTCGCCGATGCACAATTCCTCGACCGGAACCTCGCCGCGTGTGGTGAGAATGCGGGTGCCCGTAGTGAAGCAGGGCGCGGGTTCCCTGACGACATCGGGCGTGATCGGCCCGTCGGCGACGGTGAGGGCTGTCGGGTAGCGGGCACTGCCGAGCGTGACGCCATTGGTGCCGGTGCGATCGATCGTGCTGCCCGACATGGTGGATCTCCGTCTGAACTGGTTTGCAGAGAGGGGCAGGTTTCGGATCAGCCCGTCAGCGTGCGCGGTGGCGTACGCGCGTCGCGCTCCGCCCGAGCGGATAAGCCAAGGTCGCGGCGATGCTGACGGCGATCTCAGCCGAGTCGGTCAGCAATGCCGCGGGGATCACCGCTGCCCCGTCGGTCCAGCGCCCGCCGGGTTCGGGGTTGTGCCAGCCTTCGGTCAGGGCCGTGTGGTCGAGCGGGATGATCGTGTCGTCGATCGTCAGTGTCGCGATCTTGATGCCGAGCTGGCGGCAGTCGCGCGGGTCGTGGGTGATGTGGCCGGGAATGGCGCTGCGGCTTTCAATGATCGCGGCACCATCGGCGCGGCGGCGGATGATCATCGCGGGATCACTGGTGGTGGTGATGGCGGCGCGTGCCAGCAGGCGGCGGCGGACGCGTTCGATGATGCGGCCCGCGGTCGCGAACGGTGCGCAGCCATCCGATTCGCGGCGGGATTGCGCAAATTCGGGGTGCAGAACGAGTGGTCCGTCGCCGTTGTCGAACGCGGCGCGACTGCGGGTTTTGCGGAGGGATTCCGCCGGAACACCCTCGGCCTGCACCACGGCGTGGGTCGGCAGCTCGACATGATAATAGGTGATGGTCCCTGATCCGACCTGACGGATGGTAACGCCATTGATCAGCGCCCTGGCAGGGATCAGGTGACCTTCAAGCAACAACGCATGGTCAGGCGAAAGCATCAGGTCACGCCTGGGCATACCATCGGCGATGGCACTGGCCTCGATCAGTACGGGCAGGTCGCGTTCGCGCTGCGGGTGGAGGAGCAGATCGATCCGCCGATGTCCGAGCCATACGAGCGGTGCGGTCTGGCCATTTGCCAGAACAAGCGCCTCGCCAGCGCGCAGATGCTCCACCGCGACGTCGCCCCTGGCGGTCAGGATACGGGTCCCTGCGACGAAACAGGGCGGCGGGCTCGGGTCGGCCGCGCGGCCTTGCTTCAGTGCGGCGATCGTCGTGCTGCCGATGGTGCTGCTGCTCATGTCGGATGTTCCTGACTAGGGCGCCGGTGAACGCCACCAGGCGCGGCTGCACGTGGTGGGGTTACAAAGTGTGGAAACGACAGGTTCAGCGCGTGGAAATTCGGTCATCTGCAAAAACAAACTTTCGATTTATGCGTCGTCTGGAAAGGCTTGGTTCAGTAATTCGATAGGTTTTGTTAACCATGCTTGACCGAAACGGATAGCATAATAATCAGGCCGCCCCGTTGCCGAAAACAGAACGCGGCACGGCTGGTTCAGGCCTGATCGGTGCCGGACAGGCCGGCCCGCAGCGCCTCCGCCACGGCCTGGGCGCTGCTGGACAGAATGCGGCCGCGGCGGGCGGCAAGAAACAGCCGTGCGCTGGCGAGCTGCCGGTCAGCCAGGGGGATCGCGATGACGCCGTCGAGCGGCGCGCGGGCGCTGCCGGCGAGGTGGAACTGAAAGGACACCGCGTCGGTCAGGCGTACGTAGTGCTTCATCACCTCGAACATGTTGGTGATCAGCACCGGTTTGGTCTTGATGGTGGCACTGCCCATGGTGATTTCCGAATCGGCCAGGGCGGTATCGACCAGCGCACGCGCGGCGAGGTCGGCCTCGGCCAGGACGATCGGGTAGCCCAGGCAGTCGTGGATCGACAGTACGGGGTGGGCGGCCAGCGGATGGCCGATGCGCATCATGGCGCAGAACGACTTGCTGATCTCGGCGAGCACCGCGACATCGTGATGGTGCGGCTCCTCATGGGTCAGGATCAGATCGGCCCGGTCGTCCAGCAGATCAGCCAGCAGGGCGGCGGGCGTGCCGACCGCGACGCTGAACCGCACATGCGGAAATTGCTGCTGGAATTGCACCATCATGCCGGGCAGCAGTTCGATCGCCGCGGATTCGGCGGAGGCAAGGATGACATGGCCGCGCATCGGCCCCTGCAATTCCTGCAACGCCTCGCTGGTCTGGCGAACATCGGCCAGCACGCGGCGGACATGGGCGGCGAAGATTTCACCAGCCGGCGTGAGCTGCACACCTTTCTGCGAGCGGTCGAAGAAGGCGGTGCCGAGCTCGGCTTCGAGGTCGAGGATGCGGCGGCTGACCGCGGAAGCGGCAACGCGCAGTGCCTCCGCCGCGCCGCGGATCGACCCGTGGCGGATCACCGCATCGAAATACAGGTACAGGCGGGGTGGGGTGATGTCCAAGCGATCACTCTAGCCAGGTGCGGCGTGAACGCAACGATGCGGGAACTACGCCAGCCGCGACGTCATCAACCGGCACGCCCGCCGGACCGCCCGCAAATCGGTCAGCGCCACCTCGAAATCGCGGTTCTCGATGATGAAATCGAATTCGGTCTGGTGCGCCAACTCGGTCTCTGCCTCCGCCATCCGCCGCGCGATCGTCGCTGCGTCATCGCCGCGCCCGACCAGCCTGGTGCGCAGATCCGCAAGCGTCGGCGTGCGGATGAACACGCCCATCACATCGTTCGGCAGCGCCGCGCGCAGTTGCCGGTAGCCCTGCCAGTCGATATCGAACAGAATATCGCGCCCGGCCGCCAGCGCCGCTTCGACCGGCGCGCGCGGCGTGCCGTACGACCGACCGAACACGCTGGCATGCTCCAGGAAATCCCCCGCGGCGATCATTGCGGCGAAGGTTTCAGGCGTCTTGAAATAATAATGCACGCCCTCCTGCTCGCCCGGCCGCGGCGCGCGGGTGGTGGCACTCACCGAGAGCGACATGAACTCATCCCCGTCCAGCAACGCGCGCGAGAGCGATGTCTTGCCCGCACCCGAAGGCGCCGCCAGCACCAGGCAAAGCCCGCGCCGCTTCATCGGGGTCTATTCAATATTCTGCACCTGTTCGCGCAATTGCTCGATCGCCGCCTTCATCTCCAGCCCGATCGCGGTCAGCGCCAGCGCGGTCGATTTGCTGCACAGCGTATTCGCCTCGCGATTGAACTCCTGCATCAGGAAATCGAACCGCCGCCCGATCGGCGCCGCCTCGCCCAGCAGCGCCCGCGCCGCCGCGCAATGGGCACCCAGACGGTCCAACTCCTCGCGCACGTCCGATTTGGTCGCCAGCAGCGCCACCTCCTGCGCCAGCCGATCCGGTGCGACCGGATTGGCCTCGCTCAGCAAGGCCGCCAGCGCCGCTTCCAGCCGGGCCCGATGCTGCGTCACTTGCTCATCGGCACGCGCCCACGCCGCCTGCACCTGCGCCTCGATCCGGTCAAGAAACGCCGCGATCATCACACCCAGCCGCGCGCCCTCGGCAAGCCGCGCCACCACCAGGTCGTCCAGCGCCGCCTCGAAACTCGCCGCCAACTCGCTCGCCAGCGCCACCTGCGCCGCCTCATCGTCCTCGATCTCGCCGGCATCATGGCTCACCGGGCGGATCACCCCCGGCAACGCCAGCAACGCCGCCGCGCAGGGGGCCGGCGCGCCGGGAATCTGCGCCGCCAACGCCACCGCCCGCGCGCGATACCGCTCGAGCACCGCCTCATCGATCATGGTGCCCACCGCCGCCTCCCGCTTGAGCGTCAGCGTCACCGAAACATTGCCGCGCTTCAGCCGTCGCCCTGCCGCGTCGCGCAGCGCCGGTTCCAGCGCATCGAACCCGGGCGGCAGCCGCAGCTTGAGGTCGAACCCCTTGCCGTTCACGCTGCGCAACTCCCAGGCATAGCTGGTCGCCTCATGCGCCCCGGCCACCCGGGCAAACCCGGTCATCGAAGCGAGCCCAGGCGAAATCATCGAAACGGTATTGCTCATGGCCGCAAGGTTTCGCGCACATGGTCCAGCGCGACAAGCCTGCCGTCCCGCTCGACATGCCAGAACGTCCACCCGTTGCAACTCGCTGCGTTCTGCACCAGCGAGCCGACCTGATGGATCGAGCCGCGATGCGCCCCGGCGATGATCGTGCCATCCGCCGTCACCGTCGCCGCAATCCGCCGCAACCGGTCGTGCAGCACGGTTCCCGCCGGCACCAGCCCGCGCTCCACCAGCACCCCGAACGCGATCCGCGGCGCCTCGCGCCGGTTGGTCGCCGAACTGGTCAGATGCGCCGGCGCCGCCCGCAGCGCGCGCAGCCGTGCCCACCCCGCCTCGACATAGGCGGGATGCCGCTCGATCCCGATGAAATGCCGGTTCAGCCGCTTCGCCACCGCCGCCGTCGTCGCCGTGCCGGAAAACGGGTCGAGCACCACGTCATCCACATTGGTCGCCGCCAGAATGACCCGGTGCAGCAACGCCTCGGGCTTTTGGGTCGGGTGCAGCTTCAGCCCGTGCTGATTGCGCAGCCGCTCGTTGCCGGTGCAGAGCGGAATCGTCCAGTCGCTGCGCATCTGCGTGTCGTCGTTCAATGATTTCATCGCCTGATAATTGAACCGGTAGCGCGATTTCGGCTCCCGCGCCGCCCAGATCATGGTCTCATGCGCGTTGGTGAACCGCCGGCCGCGGAAATTCGGCATCGGGTTGGTCTTGCGCCAGATCACGTCGTTCAAAATCCAGAATCCCAGATCCTGCATGATCGCGCCAAGCCTGAAAATATTATGATACGACCCGATCACCCAGATCGTCGCATCCTTGTGCAGCAACCGCCGCGCCTCGGTAAGCCAAGCCCGCGAAAACGCGTCATAGGCGGCGAAATCGGAAAATTTATCCCAATCGTCATCCACCCCATCGACCAGACTGTCATCCGGCCGCCGCAATTCCCCGCGCAACTGCAGATTATACGGCGGATCGGCGAAAATACAGTCGATCGACGCATCGGGCAGCATCCGCATCGTCTCGGCGGCATCGCCGAGAAGCAACTGGTCGAGCGGCAGTTCACGGATCGCGGACAAGGGCAAAGGCAGCCTCAGTAGGTTTCGACCCCTATACCTGACGAAGCCGCCGTAGTCGCGTCAATGGGCATCGTGGCGGGATATCGGGAAAACAGGGTTCACCTGTTTCGCTGAAGCATCCCGAGCCGCGCTAAGCAGCGCCCGCCGGAGCGCCGATCCGGTCGAGCACCGCCATCGCCGCTGCCGGTAATGCCAGTGCCCCCGCCGCCAGATTCTCCCGCAGATGAGCGACCGAGGATGTGCCCGGGATCAGCAGAATATTCGGTGCCCGCCGCAGCAGCCAGGCCAGCGCCACCTGCATCGGCGTCGCACCCAGCCCCGCAGCCACCTCGTCGAGCGCGCTGGACTGCAATGGCGAAAATCCACCCAGCGGAAAGAACGGCACATAGGCAATCCCGGCCGCACCCAGCGTATCGATCAACCCATCGTCGTGGCGCTGCACCAGATTATAGTGGTTCTGCACGCAAACGATGTCAGCAATTTCCCGCGCCTCGGCAATCTGCGCCGGTGTTGCGTTGCTCAGCCCGATGTGGCGCACCAACCCCTGGCGCTGCAGATCCGCCAGCACCGTCAGCGGCGCCGCCAGCGATCCTTCGGCCGGACCATGAATCCCGAACATCAGCCGCAGATTGACCACATCAAGCGCCGCAACCCCCAGATGTCGCAGGTTGTCATGCACCGCCTGCGTCAGTTCCGCGGCCGAAAATGCCGGGTTCCACGATGCATCATCGCCCCGCCGCGCCCCGATCTTGGTCACGATCACCAGATCGTCCGGATACGGATGCAACGCCGACCGGATCAATCGATTCGTCACATGCGGCCCGTAGAAATCGCTGGTATCGATATGGTTCACCCCAGCGTCCACCGCCGCCCGCAGCACCGCAATCGCCGCATCGGGGTCTTTCGGCGGCCCGAACACGCCCGGCCCGGCAAGCTGCATCGCCCCGTAGCCCATCCGCCGCACGTCACGCCCACCCAGCCGATAGGTGCCGGAATTGCCGATCTCGCTCATTTAACGCCTCCAGAATACCACCCGCATCGGGCTTGACCTTGCAGATAGACAGCATGCGCCCGCGTGATAATACGGAGCAATCGGCACAGGCTGTGCGGGGTGGCGTACAATGACCCAGACGCTGTCCCAACTCGGCGATCTCGCAGGTTTCATGGCCGTCGCCCAGGCCGGCGGTTTCCGGCAAGCCGCGCGCGCCGGCGGCGGCAGCGCCTCCAGCCTGAGCGAAGCCGTGCGGCGGCTCGAAATCAGGCTCGGCGTCCGCCTGCTCAACCGCACCACCCGCAGCGTCGCCCCCACCGAGGCCGGGGCCCGCCTGCTCGAACGCCTCACCCCAGCGCTCGGCGAAGTCGCTGCAGCGCTCGATGTCGTCAACCGCTTCCGCGACCGCCCGGCCGGCACCCTGCGCCTCAACGTTCCGGTCAGCGCCGCCCGCCTCGTGCTGCCGGCCATCGTGCCGCAATTCCTGGCCGCCTATCCGGATATCCTGCTCGATATCATTGCCGACGACAGTTTCGTCGATGTGCTGGCAGCCGGCTGTGATGCCGGCATCCGTTATGACGAACGCCTGGAAAGCGACATGATCGCAGTGCCGATCGGCCCGCGCCGCCAGCGCTTCGCCACCGCCGCGGCACCCGACTATCTTGCCCGCCATGGCACGCCGCACCACCCGCGCGACCTGCTCGGCCACGCCTGCCTGCGCGGACGCTTCGCCAGCGGCGCCATGACGGCCTGGGAGTTCGAGCGCGCCGGCGAAATCATGCGCGTCGAACCCGCCGGTCGCCTGATCGTCAGGGTCGGCACCGCAACCGATCTCGCGGTCGATGCCGCCGTCGCCGGCACCGGCATCATCCATCTGTTCGAAGCCTGGCTGCGCCCCCACCTCGACAGCGGCGCCCTGGTCCCGGTGCTGCAATCCTGGTGGCAGAGTTTCCCCGGCCCGCAGCTTTACTACCCCGGCCGGCGCCACCTCCCTGCACCGCTGCGCGCCTTCATCGACTTCATTGCCAGCCAGCGCATGCTCACCGCCGATACCGCAACGCTTCCATCGAAATCCTGAACGCCGAAGCCCCGTCGGGTCCGCGGACCGGTCAGAAACGCCACGATGTCCTTGAGTTCGGCCCCACCAGACAAACCCGACTGGGCCATTCATCCGTCGGACCTATCGGGTGGACCCATTCACCACCTCTACTCCCGAACAACGGCGCATATTACATCACGGTCCGAAGACAGTGTCCCACCGCCCTCATCGGAGCCCACCATGGAAATCAAACGCGCAGGTTCGCAACCCTCCGGCAAAGGCCCGGCCGAGTGGTTCACCGGCACTGTCCGGATCGACCCGCTGTTCGGCCCGCCCGACCCGGCACCCGCCGGCGGAGCCCTCGTCACTTTCGAGCCAAGTGCCCGTACCGCGTGACACACCCACCGCAACCCACCAGGACAACACCATGCCGCATGTGATCATCAAGCTTCAGACCGGTCGCTCTGACGCGCAAAAATCCATCATCGCCGATGAAATCACCAAAGCCCTGATGGCCAGCGCCAACGTCACCGCAGACGCCGTCTCCGTCAGCCTGGAAGATATCGAGCCAGACGACTGGGTCGAAACCGTCTACCGGCCGGACATCATCGGCAAACCGGCAACCCTGTTCAAAAAACCCGGCTACGATCCGCTCTGACCGAGCAACCGGCCAAGGTGGCTCACGCCGTCAAATCCGCCTCCGGCCGATCACTGCCCAACGCCACCTCGGTGTGCCAGGCGCCCGTCTCATCCTGAAACTGGATCGTCGCGGTCTCGCCCGGCACGCTCTGCTCGCGCGCGACCCGATGCGCCGCCTTCATCGCCGCCGCCTTGGTGGCAAACGTCTCGGAAAACACATCCCCCAGCTTGTACGCCCAACCGCCGTCATGCGGCACGACATGATAATGCACAGTGGCCATCGTTGATCCTCCAATAATCCGTCACAACCGAACTGACCCTAGACCGATCATGCGACGAGGGCGAATTGCCGCCTCGCACGGCAGTCCATCGCGACCCCCAAGGCCACCGCGCCCACCCACAAGAAATGTCGAGCCCAACCCGGCGATACCTTTGCATATGCAAATCGTTCATATATCGTAACTAACAGGTCTTCCAGCCACGCCCCCCTTGCGCTACGCCATCCAAAACCGCGCAAGGAACCGCACCCATTCCCATCACCCTCATCCTCGGCGGCGCCCGCTCCGGCAAAAGCCGCCACGCCGAAACCCTGCTCGCCGCCCACCAGCCCCCCTGGCACTACCTCGCCACCGCCCAGGCGTTCGATGCCGAAATGCGCGAGCGAATCGCCCTCCACCAGGCCCGCCGCGACCACAACTGGCACACCACCGAAGCCCCGCTCGACCTGATCACCCCGCTCCAAGCCGCCGGCACGACCCCGGTCCTGATCGATTGCCTCACAATCTGGCTCACCAACCTCCTCCTGGCCGAGGCCGATCTCACCGCCGAATCCGCCCGCCTCGCCGCCGCTTTATCCACCCGCACCGCCCCCACCATCCTGGTCGCCAGCGAAGTCGGCCTCGGCATCGTGCCCGAAAACGCCCTCGCCCGCCGCTTCCGCGATGCCGCCGGCCTGCTCCATCAACGCGTCGCCGCCGGCGCCGACCACGTCATATTCATGGTCGCCGGCCTGCCCCTGACCGTGAAATGAGACGCCAATGAGCGAAGACGAAACCCGCCACCGCGCCAAAATGGCGAAACGCAAAGCCCTCCAGGACGCCGAGGTCGCAGCCAAAACCATCGAAAAAGGCCTGCTGATCGTCAACACCGGCCCCGGCAAGGGCAAATCCACCGCCGCCTTCGGCCTCGCGCTCCGCATGATCGGCTACGGGCGAAAGGTCGCCATCGTCCAATTCATCAAGGGCGCCTGGGCCACCGGCGAGCGCACCGCCCTCGCCCGGTTCAACGATCTGGTAACCTTCCACACCATGGGCGAGGGTTTCACCTGGGAAACCCAGGACAAATCGCGCGACATCGCCGCCTGCCAGCGCGCCTGGGCCACCGCCGCAACCCTCCTGGCCGACCCCGAAATCGCCCTGGTCATTCTCGATGAACTCAACATCGCACTCCGCTACGATTATCTCCCGCTCGACCCCATCCTGGCCGCCATCGCCGCCCGCCCGCGGCCGATGCACGTCGTCATCACCGGCCGCAACGCCAAACCGGCCCTGATCGCAGCCGCCGATCTGGTCACCGAAATGACCGCCACCAAACATCATTTCGCCGCCGGGGTGAAAGCCCAGCAGGGCATCGAGTTCTGATGACGCGCGCCCTGATGTTCCAAGGCACCGGCTCCAGCGTCGGCAAATCCACCATCGTCGCCGGCCTCGCCCGCGCGCTGACCAACCGCGGCCTGCGCGTCCTGCCGTTCAAACCGCAGAACATGTCGAACAACGCGGCCGTCACGCCGGAAGGTGGTGAAATCGGCCGCGCCCAGGCGCTCCAGGCCCGCGCCTGCCGCGTTGCCCCCAGCGTCCACATGAACCCGATCCTGCTGAAACCCCAAAGCGAAACCGGCAGCCAGATCATCGTGCAAGGCCGCGTCTTCGGCACCGCCAAGGCCCGCGACTACCAGGCGCTGAAACCGCAATTGATGCCCCACGTGCTCGAAAGCTTCGCCCATCTGCAATCAAGCGCGGATCTCATCCTGATCGAAGGCGCCGGCAGCGCCTCGGAAATCAACCTCCGCGCCAACGACATCGCCAACATGGGCTTCGCCCGCGCGACCAACAGCCCGGTCATCCTGATCGGTGACATCGATCGCGGCGGCGTCATCGCCAGCCTGGTCGGCACCCGAACCGTGCTCGATCCGGCGGACGCCGCGCTGATCGCCGGCTTCATCGTCAACAAAATGCGCGGCGACCCCACCCTGTTCGCCGACGGCATGGCCGCGATCGCGCGCCACACGCCCTGGCGCCCGCTCGGCCTGGTGCCGCATTTCGACAGCATCAAAAACCTCCCCGCCGAAGACGCGGCAGACCTCGCCGCCAACGCACCCCACCGCACCGGCGCCACCCTGGTCATCGCCGTGCCGATGCTGCCCTGCATCGCCAATTTCGACGATCTCGATCCGCTGCACGGCGAACCCGATGTCGATCTGCGCTTCATTCCGCGCGGCACGCCGCTGCCGCGCGAGGCCGATCTGATCATCCTGCCCGGCTCGAAAGCCACCATCGCCGATCTCGCAACCCTGCGCGCCGAGGGCTGGGACATCGACATCCGCGCCCACCACCGCCACGGCGGCGCGCTGCTCGGCCTGTGCGGCGGCTATCAGATGCTCGGCCGCAGCATCGCCGACCCCCACGGCATCGAGGGTCCGCCCGGCAGCGCCCCCGGCCTCGGCCTGCTCGATATCGAAACGATCCTCGCCGGCGACAAACGCCTCACCGCAGCCACCGGCCGCCTCGTCCCCGAATCCGCCGGTTTCACCGGTTTCGAAATGCACATCGGCCAAACCACCGGCCCTGCCACCGCGCGCCCGCTGCTCCACCTCGCCGATGGCCGGGCGGATGGCGCGCAATCACCCGATGGCCGGATCGCCGGCACCTATATCCACGGCATATTCACCGCCGATCCCGCCCGCGCTGGCCTGCTCCGCCGCTACGGCGCCACCCCCGCGCGGCGCAATTTCGAAGCCGAGATCGACGCGACGCTCGATGCCCTGGCCGCCCATCTCGAAACCCATATCGATATCGACGCCTTGCTCACGCTGGCCCGATGATCACCGCCAGCAGCCACACGACCCCGATCTGCAACCACGCCGCAACCCGCACCAGCCGCAACGCGCGCTCGATATCCGCAACCCCCGCCGCCGCCCGCCCCGCGCCCATCCAGGCATCATCGACGCGAACGGCCCCATAAACCCGCGGCCCCGCCAGCCGCAGCCCGAGCGCGCCGGCCATCGCCGCTTCCGGCCAGCCCGCGTTCGGCGAGCGATGCTGGCCCGCATCCCGCCGCACCGAAGCCATCGCCCCGCGCGCGCTCGCCCCCGGCACGAGCGCCGCCGCCAGCACGAGCCACAGCGCCGCCAGCCGCGACGCCGGCAGGTTGATCACATCGTCGAACCGCGCCGCAGCCCAGCCGAACGCGCCATGCCGCGGCGTCAAATGCCCGATCATGCTGTCCGCCGTGTTGACCGCCTTATAGAGTGCGATCGCCGGCAACCCGAGCACCGCGCACCACAGCGCCGGCGCCACCACCCCATCGGAAAAATTCTCCGCCAGACTCTCGATCGCCGCACGCGCCACCCCCGCCGCATCGAGGCTCGCAGGATCGCGCCCGACGATATGAGACACCGCGACCCGCCCCTCCGCGAGCCCGGCACGCAACCCCACTGCCACCGCCCGCACATGGGTGATCAGACTGACCGATGCCAGCAACGCGCTCGCCAGCACCGCAATCACCACAATCGCCACCGCACGCGGCACCAGCGCGAACACCGATGCCTCGATCAACCAGCACGGCACCCACGCCGCCAGACCCAGCACGACCAGCGCCGCCACCCCCAGCCAGCGCCGCCGCCGATCGCTACCCCGGTTCAGCCCCGCATCGAGCCGCGCGATCAGCGCCCCCGCCCACATCACGGGATGGCGGATCAACCGAAATATCGTATCGGGATAGCCGATGATGGCCTCGATCGTGAGCGCCAGGGCAGCGATCGGAACCGTGAGCATCAAATCCATGGCATGCAGACCAGCAGTTTCATCGGCGCCGTCGATATCATGAGCACGCAAACGGCAACAGAACGCCCCATCCTGCACGGCGGCCGGCGCGAAGCGATGCGTCTGGCCTACCCCGCCGCGCCGCAACCCTGGATCGACCTGTCCACCGGCATCAACCCGATCCCCTACCCGATCCCAACCCTGCCGGCCGAATGCTTCACCCGCCTGCCCGACCCCGAGGCCGCCACGCGCCTCGAATCCATCGCCGCCGCCGCCTACCACGTGTCCGACCCTGCGATGGTCGCCGCAGCACCGGGCACGCAAATCCTGATCGAATTGCTCGCCCGCCTGCTGCCCCAGCAGCGCATCGCCATCCTCGGCCCGACCTACGCCGAACACCAGGCCGCCTGGGCGCGCGGCGGCGGCAGCGTCGATCTGATCCCCGATCTCGACGATCTGCCCGCAGCGTCATCGCTGGTTCTCTGCAACCCGAACAACCCGGATGGCCGGATCATCCCGCGCGCCCGGCTCCGCGCCCTGGCCGATCATCTCGCCGCGCGCGGCGGCCTGCTGGTGATCGACGAAGCCTTCGCCGATCTCGCGGACCGCGCCACCAGCATGGCGGCAACCCTGCCGCACCCCGCCATCATCATCCTGCGCTCGTTCGGCAAAACCTACGGGCTGGCCGGCATCAGGCTCGGCTTCGCCCTGGCCGATGCCCCGCGCGCCGGCGCCATCCGCACCGCGCTCGGCCCTTGGGCGGTCTCCGGCCCGGCGATCGCGATCGGCACGATCGCCCTCGCCGATCCCGCCTGGCTGGCCGCAACCCAGCATCGCCTGACCCGCGCGGCCGCCACGCTCGACCGGCTTCTGACCGATGCCGGCATGACCCTCATCGGCGGCACGCCGCTCTACCGCCTCGCCGCCACCGCGACCGCGCCCGATTGGCACGATCGCCTCGCCCGCGCCGGCATCATGACGCGCCGGTTCGACGACCATCCCTCCTGGTTGCGATTCGGGCTTCCCGCCGATCACACCGCCTGGGCGCGCCTCGCCGCCGCCTTGTCGGGCAATCGCCCGCCCCTGGCCAACCACCCCGATCAATGAAAAAACACCATCCGAACGGAGACCGCCATGACCTATGAAATGATCATCACCGAAACCCACGGAAGCGTCGCGCAAATCACCCTCAACCGCCCCCGCGCCCTCAACGCGCTCTGCGACCAGTTGATGACCGAACTCGCCGCCGCCCTGCGCGCCGCCGATGCCGATCCCGCGATCGGCGCCATCATCCTCACCGGCTCGCCCCGCGCCTTCGCCGCCGGCGCCGATATCAAGGAAATGCAGGACAAGACCTACCCCGATACCGCGCTCGACGATTTCATCGGCAAGAACTGGGAAGTCGTCACCACCATCCGCAAACCCGTCATCGCCGCGGTCGCCGGCTACGCGCTCGGCGGCGGCTGCGAACTCGCCATGATGTGCGACATGATCATCGCGGCCGACACCGCCCAGTTCGGCCAACCCGAAATCAACCTCGGCGTCATCCCCGGCGCCGGCGGCACCCAGCGCCTCACCCGCGCGATCGGCAAATCGAAGGCGATGGACATGATCCTGACCGGCCGCATGATGGACGCAACCGAAGCCGAGCGCGCCGGCCTGGTCAGCCGCATCATCCCCGCCGCCGATTTGCTGGCCGAAGCGCTCAAGATCGCAGGCACCATCGCCGCACTCTCGCCGGTCGCGGTGACGATCGCCAAGCGCAGCGTCAACCGCGCGTTCGAAACCACCCTCGCCGAAGGCATCGCCTACGAGCGCGCCACCTTCCTCGCCCTGTTCGGCACGCCCCACCAGCGCGAAGGCATGACCGCCTTCATCGAAAAGCGCAAACCCGACTTCGCATGACCAACCATGCCTGAACAATCATGAATGAAACGGCTGGGGAGGGAGGATTCGAACCTCCGCATGGTGGAATCAAAATCCACTGCCTTACCGCTTGGCTACACCCCAATCCGTCCCGCTCTGATATGGGTTTGCGTCCGGCTCGGCAAGACCCGCACGGCAGATGTTGCATCCGCGCCATATTCAACCCCGCGGTTTCCCGCTAAATCCGACCCGAATTTGGGAGCACAAACATGGATTTGATCGCCGCACGCCTCAACCGCATCAGCCCGAGCCAGACCATCGCCATCTCGACCAAGGCGCGGCAGCTCAAGGCCGCGGGCCGCGACATCATCAGCCTCTCCGCCGGCGAACCCGATTTCGATACACCCGCCCATATCAAACAAGCCGCCATCGCCGCGATCGAGCGCGGCGACACCAAATACACCGATGTCGCCGGCACCATGGAACTCCGCCGCGCCGTCGCCGCCAAATTCAAGCGCGACTCCGGCATCGACTACAAACCCGAGGAAATCATCGTCTCGACCGGCGGCAAGCAGGTGATTTTCAACGCCATGCTCGCCACCATCCAGGCCGGTGACGAAGCCATCATCCCCACCCCCTGCTGGGTATCCTACCCCGATATCGTCCAACTCGCCGAAGGCAAACCCGTCTTCGTCCCCTGCAGCCAGAACCACGGCTTCAAACTCCGCGCCGAAGACCTCGAAGCCGCGATCACCCCGAACACCAAATGGCTGATCCTCAACTCCCCCTCCAACCCCACCGGCGCCGCCTACTCCGCCGAAGATCTCCGCCCGATCTGCGACGTTCTGCTCCGCCACCCGAACGTCTGGATCTTCACCGACGACATCTACGAAAAACTCACCTACGACGGCTTCAAAGGCGCCACCATCGTCGAGGTCGAACCGCGCCTGCGCGACCGCACCGTCACCATGAACGGCTGCTCCAAAGCCTACGCCATGACCGGCTGGCGCATCGGCTTCGCCGGCGCCCCGCTCGCCTTGATCAAAGCGATGGACAAGCTCCAAAGCCAATCCACCTCCAACACCTCCTCGGTCAGCCAGGCCGCCGCCGTCGCCGCCCTCAACGGCCCGGAAGACGACATCGAAATCATGCGCAATACCTACCGCGACCGCCGCGACCTCGTCGTCGCCATGCTGAACGACGCCCCAGGCCTGACCTGCAGCACCCCCGAAGGCGCGTTCTACGTCTTCCCCTCGATCCACGGCTGCATCGGCAAAACCACCGCCGCCGGCACCAAAATCACCGACGACGAAACCTTCGTCACCGCTTTGCTCGACGAACACGGTGTGGCAACCGTCCACGGCAGCGCCTTCATCTACCCCGGCTACTTCCGCGTCAGCTACGCCACCTCCACCGAAGCCCTGCGCGAGGCATGCACGCGGATTCAGAAGTTCTGTTCGGATATGAAGTAAGCAAGTTGTAGGATGGGCAGAGCTCTTGCGAAGCCCATCACTTTCCAGTCACCAATAAAACAAGTTAAGCAAGGCGTTCTTTTTTATAAAAAAGAACCAAAAAATTTTTTGACTTTGGGTCACGGGCGTTGGTGAGGGTCAGCCTTTCCGAAATGGTTTAGGGAGGTTCGGACCAAAATTTAAATTCATTGATAACGGCGTTCGCCTTGAAGGCTGCGATCACATGGCTCACAAATTAACCTGGTATTCTCATCCGTATACCCACCGATAGCTGTGAACCTATCTAATACGTTATAAGAGTCCGGCAGTTTCTTTTTGCATATATCGCAACACCCGTTTTGCTGCTTTCGCTTTAATGCTTTCAGCTTTCGTCTTTCATTTGGACCACTCCGTTCATCATAAACAAGCATTTTGGCGATCTTCCGGCGATACGCGAATAAAAGCTCTGGATCGCCACCCGCGAGGTCAGAAATTTTTTTGCGGACTTCGTTTAACAACTCGTTTGCTTTGGTAAGCTGTTCAGCGTCGAGAATCGGGTTCACCATTAGCCACGTTCCTTTATGAGTTTCTCTGATCCTGTCTCATGCGGGAAATCGGCGCCAACCAGACCGCTGCTATGTGCTGGCCCATGAGCCTTGCCGCGCCATTGGCATCCCCGCGCTTCGGGCTGCTCTCGCACGATAAACACAATCCGGTTCGAACGCTTCAGTGATTCGTCCGTAATCGGCTCGAATCCCAGAATAACGCCGCCAAGCTCGGAAGGAGACGATTTCGTCGGGTGCAGGTAAATCCACCCCCCCAACGAGCAATTCAGCATTTTTTTCGGATATGTCCCACTTCCCCGAGCGGAACTCACCAGCGGCATCGTCGAACGTTAAGTTCTTTAAATTTCCCTGATTGTCCCGCCCGCACAGCAAATGAACCGCCAGCATTTCGCCCTCCTCCCGTCAATGGATCAATCCCATAGCCCCACGACCACCCCCGATTAAAAAAGTTTTTTGCTTCTTTTTTACCAAAAAAGAAGTCTTCCCTTACCTCGCCTTCCCCACCCACGCCCTCCTTGCCTTCCTCCCCCACTCCCCCTACAAGAACAAACAACGAACAAACCCCATCGACTCGGTACAAGCCAATTTTCCATCAAAACTTGATCTAGTAGCGATTGCGCGATGCCCTCCCAATATGTTGTTATACCCTTCGCCGAACCGATTGGAGTCTCCGCCGCAATGAACGTCATGACCCGTGCCGACCAAGCCCTGCTCGAGCCCACCCTGCTGGAAACCGACATCCAGCTTCAGGGCCGCCATCAGATCAAGGTCGACCGCTCCCGCGACGCGCTCCTGACCGATTTCGGCCGCGCCACGCTCGATGATCGCTATCTGATGCCCGGCGAATCCTACCAGGATCTGTTCGCCCGCGTCGCCTCGTTCTACGGCGACGATCAGGCCCACGCCCAGCGCCTCTACGACTACATCAGCAAGCTCTGGTTCATGCCCGCCACCCCCGTCCTCTCCAACGGCGGCACCGCGCGCGGCCTGCCCATCTCCTGCTTCCTCAACGAAGCCTCGGACTCCCTCGAAGGCATCGTCGATCTCTGGAACGAAAACGTCTGGCTCGCCTCCAAGGGCGGCGGCATCGGCTCCTATTGGGGCAACCTCCGCTCGATCGGTGAAAAAGTCGGCCAGAACGGCAAAACCTCCGGCGTCGTCCCCTTCATCCGCGTGATGGACAGCCTCACCCTCGCCATCAGCCAGGGCTCGCTGCGCCGTGGTTCAGCGGCGGTCTATCTGCCGATCAGCCACCCCGAAATCGAGGAATTCATCGAAATCCGCCGCCCCACCGGCGGCGATCCCAACCGCAAGGCCCTCAACCTCCACCACGGCATCCTGATCTCGGATGCGTTCATGCGCGCCGTCGAAGCCGACGAGCCATGGTCCCTCACCTCCCCCAAGGATGGCGCCCATGTCCGCCACGTCTCGGCCCGCGCCCTCTGGGTCCGCATCCTCACCGCCCGCATCGAAACCGGCGAGCCCTACATCATCTTCGCCGATCACGTGAACAACGCCCGCCCCGAACACCACAAACTCGCCGGCCTCGAGGTTAAAACCTCCAACCTCTGCGCCGAAATTACCCTCCCCACCGGGCTCGACCAGCACGGCCAGCAACGCACCGCGGTCTGCTGCCTGTCCTCGATCAACCTCGAAACCTGGCTCGAATGGCACGATAACCCCCAGTTCATCGAGGACGTCATGCGCTTCCTCGACAACGTCCTGCAGGATTTTATCGATAACGCACCCGACTCCATGGCCCGCGCCAAATACGCCGCCGCCCGCGAACGCTCGGTCGGCCTCGGCGTCATGGGCTTCCACTCCTTCCTGCAAGCCCTGAACATCCCCTTCGAATCCGCCATGGCGAAGGCCTGGAACATCAAAATCTTCAAACACATCCGCGCCGGCGCGGACCACGCTTCGAAGAAGCTGGCAAAAGAACGCGGCCCCTGCCCCGACGCCGCCGATTACGGCGTCATGGAACGCTTCTCGAACAAAATGGCGATCGCCCCCACCGCCTCGATCTCGATCATCGCCGGCAACTCCAGCCCCGGCATCGAACCCATCGCCGCCAACGTCTTCCTGCAAAAAACCCTCTCCGGCAGCTTCTCCGTCCGCAACCGCCACCTCCAACAACTCCTGGCATCCAAAGGCCGCGACGACGACGCCACCTGGTCCAACATCACCGTCACCAAAGGCTCCGTTCAACACCTCGACTTCCTGACCGACGACGAAAAATCCGTCTTCAAAACCGCCTTCGAACTCGACCAGCGCTGGATCATCGAACACGCCGCCGACCGCACGCCCTACATCTGCCAAAGCCAATCCATCAACGTCTTCCTCCCCGCCGATGTGAACAAGCGCGACCTCCACCAAATCCACTACCAAGCCTGGAAACGCGGCGTGAAATCCCTGTACTATTGCCGCTCCCTCTCAATCCAACGCGCCGACAGCATCAGCGAAAAAGTAGAACACCGCACCCACCTGGAAGCCGCCAACAACACGGCGCACGTGCCACTGCCGCTGGTAGCCGCCACCACGAACTACGAAGAATGCCTAGCCTGCCAATAAGGTAAAGTAAGGCGAGGGCTCTGCCCTCGACCCGCTGGGGCCTTAGGCCCCAGACCCCTAAAATTATATGCCTGGAGTATCGACTTGATACTAAAATTAGTTGAGAGACAACAAATTCGATCATGGGAGCAAAATTTCGATATGGTGTAGCAGTAATTCTTTTTTTTCTGCCTATACTGTTAGGGGTAAGCCCAGATAGTTTGATTTTAAATATCACTTCATGGGACAGGGCGCTTAGTAGTTTTGTCTTGCTACATCGCGACCTTGTCATTTTTGGACTTTTAATATTATTCGTTATATTTATAGTTCCTCCAAGAAAATACCGTGCATTAGTTCACGAAATATCTTTCTTTCCAAACTATATAGGAAACTTTGCTCGACTGACGTCAGAAATATTTTCGAAAACTATCCAGAAGTCTGGGCGTTTTTATTTAGGTCGCATATATGTCGTTTTTACAAATTTAGAAATCAATAAAACAATCGATTTTCAATTTTATTTCTATAACGGGAATTATGAAAGAGTAAAAATATCGGCAGTTGAAGGGTTTATTGATTTTGAGACTGATAAAAAGTAACTGCTCACCCCCAATCTGATTGGTTCCTGCCTGCGACGTGAAGATTTTGCTTGACACGGTCACGGCGGGTTCGATTCACCATCCTCGTGAAACGC
>NZ_NCJX01000070.1:0-13388 GCF_002282635.1 Acidiphilium sp. 34-64-41
CGGCGTCCCTCGCAGCATTCAGATGCTCGTCGCGCCGCAGGAACTACCCGTTCTTGGATTGGATCAACCCGTCATAATCACTGCGACGGGACACTAGCCCAATCGTCCGCGTCCCAGATTACGCCGGGCGTCTGCTGCCGTTTTCACGAAAAAGAACTGCCGCGCCGCCCGTTCGGTGAACCAGCCCGCGACCGATCATTCCGCTTGTCACCCATGCTGCATTGCGCAATAATCGATCGTGCAAGCCGTTCGGATCACTTCGTCAGCAGGAGCGTAATGCCGCCCACCGAGACCGACAGCGACAAGATCGATCTCTCCGGCGATCTCGCAGACCCCGCTGCGGTCCGCGTCGCCCGCCGCCCCGCCTGGCAGCATGTATCGCGCTTCACCACAATCATCGCCGTTTTGTCCGGCCTGCTGATCTGGCAGATCGTCAGCGTATTGCACGTCTTTCCGCCAATCGCCCTGCCCGCCCCGCTGGCCGTCTGGCATGCGCTGGTCCGGCTGTTGCTCAACGGCTACGGTGGCCATTCGCTGTTCGACGATATCTGGATCAGCTCCGCCCGGATCGCGGTGGGCTTCGTCGCGGCAATCCTGATCGGCGTGCCGATCGGCCTGTTGATGGCGCGTAACGATGTCATCTTCCGCATGATCGATCCGTTTCTGCAATTCGCCCGGCCGGTGCCGCCGCTCGCCTATATTCCGCTGCTGGTCGTCTGGTTCGGCATCGGCGAACTGCCGAAAGTGCTGCTCATCCTGTTCGGCACCATCCCGGTCATCATCATCGGCACAATTTCCGGCGTCAAAACCACGCCCGCGCTGCGCATTTCGGTCGCGAAAACGCTCGGCGCCACCGAGGGGCAGATTTTCCGCCACGTCATCCTGCCCTCGGCCCTGCCCGAAATCTTCACCGCCATGCGCGTCGGCATCGGCGTCGCCTGGACCTGCCTGGTCGCCGCCGAACTGATCGCGGCGGATCAGGGGCTCGGCTGGCTGGTGCAATACGCCGGCCAGGCCCTACAGGTCTCGATCGTGATCGTCGGCATCATCGTCATCGGCATTCTGGGCTACGCGATGGAACTCGTCATCCGCCTGATCGAGCGCCGCTTCGTGCCCTGGCGCGGCCATTCATAACCCAACGGAGATCGTGCATGCGCAAAAAAATCCTCGCCGCCGCCCTTCTGGTCACCACCACGCTATCGGCCGCCGCCGCGGCCAAACCGACCGTGGTGATCGGCTATGAAAACAACGGCGCCGATCCGTGGATGGTCAGTCAGGCACAAGGCCTGTTCCAGAAAATGCTGCCAGCCAATGTCGAGTTGAAATTCTTCGATTCCGGACCCGCCGCAATGAGCGCGCTCGCCTCGAACGCGCTGCAATTCATGTGCGGCCTCGGCGTGCCACCGTTCGTCGCCGCCGTGTCGCAAGGCGTGCCGCTCGGCATCATCTACAACCAGGAACGCTACACCAGCGCCGCCGGCCTCATCGTGCGCCCCGGCAGCGGCATCAAGACACTGGCCGATCTCAAGGGCAAGAAAATCGCAATCGTCGAAGGCTCGCAATCCTCGTTCGAACTCGCAACCTTCCTGCAACAGGCTCACATTCCCTTCGATGCGGTGCATCAGCTCAACATGTCGCCGCCGGAAATGCGCGTCGCCTGGACCACCAAAAGCATCAACGCCGCCATCGTCTGGGACCCGGTGTTCGATGCCCTCCACAGCCTCGGCGGCGTGGTCCTGAAGACCGACGCCGATCTGCCGCCCGATGCCTCATCATACAACATCTGCATCGCCGACACGATTTGGGCCAAAGCCCACCCCGCACTGGTCAGCGACTTCATCCGCGCCTTGAACGCCGGCGTCACCTACACCAAAACCCACCGCAAACAGGCAATCGCACTGATGGCAAAACAGGCCGGCATCACCGAAAGCGTCGCGACAACGGAACTCGCCGGCTATCAGATCTTCTCGGCGAAAGATCAGACCAAACCCAGCGTGCTCGGCACCACCAAGACCGTGGCAACCTCAGCCACGACAAAGACGCTCGAAAACACCGGCAAAGTGCTGCTGAAAATCGGCCGGATCGACAAGCTGCCGACCGATGCGGCCGCCGCCGTGCTGCCGCAATATGCGGCGGCGGTGCATTAGCATCCGGTCGATGAAGGATAGGGGAAGACTTCTTTTTGTGAACAAAAAGAAGCAAAAAAACTTTTTTAATTTTGGTCCGTGGCTTTGAAAACGCCTGTGCCCCAGTTAACAAAAGTTTTTTGCTTCTTTTTTACAAAAAAGAAGGCCTTCCTACCCTCATGCCGATAACCCTCACCCAGGTCGCGCGCGACTTCGGCACCATCCGCGCGCTCGACCGGATTTCCCTCACCATCGAGGACGGCAGCTTCCTCACCGTGCTCGGCGCCTCCGGCTGCGGCAAATCGACCCTGCTGAACCTGATCGCCGGGCTCGACACACCCTCCGCCGGCCACCTCGCGATCGATGGCGTCCCCATCACCGGCCCGGGGCCGGACCGCGTCGTGGTATTCCAGCAACCCGGCCTCTACCCGTGGCTCACCCTGCGCGACAACGTCGCCTTCGGGCTGCGCATGCAGGGTCCCATCGACTGGGCACGGATCGACGACATGATCGGCGTCATGGGCCTGCGCGGGTTCGAAGCCCACCGCCCCTACGAACTGTCCGGCGGCATGCAGCAACGCGCCGCCCTGGCGCGCGCCCTGGTGATGAACCCGCGCGTGCTCCTGATGGATGAACCCTTCGCCGCCCTCGACGCCCAAACCCGCCACCGGATGCAAAGCTTCCTGCTCGAACTCTGGGACAAAATCGGCGCCACCATCGTATTCATCACCCACGATATCGATGAAGCCATCATGCTCGGCGATCGCCTGGTCGTCATGCAGGCCCGCCCCGGCCGCATCGCCATCGACCAAAAAATCCCCCTGCCCCGGCCACGCCATTGGGACATGAGCCTGGAGCCGGATTATCTGCACCTCAAACGGAATATCATGGCGGTGCTCGCGGCGTAGGGTAAGGGTAGGTTAAGACTTCTTTTTGTGAACAAAAAGAAGCAAAAAAACTTTTTTAGTCTTGGCCCGTACCTGTGAAAACGCCCTTGCCCCAGTTAATAAAAGTTTTTTGCTTCTTTTTTACAAAAAAGAAGCGCTTCCTTGCCTTTCCTTCCCTTCCCTTCCCTCAAGCCTCAACCTCAACCTCCTCAACCGCACCCCCATCCTCCCGCGCCGGTTGCCGCCCCAGCAGCACCACGGCAAGTGCCGCGGCAAACAGCGCCATCAGCATCGCGAACACACCGGAATAGCCGAGCACCGCCATCGCGCCCGCCGCAATCAGCGGCCCGGTACAAGCACCGGAGGCCCAGGCGAACAGCACACCGGAACTCACCCCCACCAATTGTGCCTGCGCCGCCCGATCCGCCGTCAGCCCGACGCCGAGCCCATAGAGCACCCCCGCCGTCGCGCCATACACCGCACCGAACACCGCAAACCACAGCAGCGTATGGCTCAGCCACAGCCCCGCACAGGCGGCGATCGCGATGCCGAGTGCGAGCCGGATAATGATCATCCGCCCGATCCGGTCCGCCAGCAGCCCGACCGGAACCTGCATCAGCATACCCGCGAACAGGCACAGCGACACCGCGATCGAAACCCCATCCTGATGCAGCCCGGCCCGCTCCATCGCCACCGGAAACATCGCATAGAACATGCCGCTCGACATGCCGGCGGCAAAGCAGGTGGCCACCCCAGCCGGTGACAGCCGCAGCAATTCACGCATCGACAAGCGCGCCAACACCGGCAGCGCAGGGCCGACGCGGGTCAGAATCGTGATCGGCAGCAGCGCCGTGGTGAACGCGCCCACCCCGATCATCAGCAGCGACGATGCCGATTTGAACGCCGACAGCAGCGAGGCGCCGGCAACATTGCCAGTCCAGCTCGCGAACATATAAAACCCGAACACCCGGCCGCGCACCGATCGGCGTGATGACGCATTGAGCCAGCTTTCCACCACGGTGAACACCCCGATGCTGCACATCCCCACCACGAACCGGATCGCGATCCACGGAATCACGGTGGCAACACCCCGGGTCAGCAGCGTCGCATCCGCCGCAACCACGCAAAAAATCACCAGCGCCCGGATATGCCCGATCCGCATCAGCACGAAAGGCACCAGCAGGCTGCCGACCAAAGTACCGCCGTAATAGCCCGACGCAACAATGCCGATGGCGAACGTGCTGATGCCATGCGACAACAGCAAAATCGGTGTTAGCGGCGTCAGCAGCCCCAAGGAAATCTGGGTAAACAGCACGGTCGCGTATAACGGGGCGAATTTTATCATTGCGCTCTCTGCCTGAACGCCACGATCATCGCAGATCGCGCGCCAACGGAGCAAGCGCCGGACCCGCCATCCGATATGACGAAATCAGATGGGCAAATCTAATTTATGCGCTGGCCCGGCTTTATAAAATAGCTGCAATGTGTTTATTGCAGGTAAGCTTCAGAAAAAGGGCGAGACATCGTAATGATACTGAACATCGCGCATGAACTAACGTGGCGTTATTTCAATGCTGTGCGCCTGACCTGCCCGGTCCCCGCCGGTCATCGCGCCACGGCTCACAGCAGTGTGGCCCCAGCGGGTAAAAAATGATTTGATCTGACCGGCAATCCACATCACACTACCGGGGCGACACACCGCAATTTGCCGAGGCTTCGGCCGCTCCGGGTTCAGGCCTGCATATCCATCAGCATCGGGAGACCATCGGGTGACGAAACAATACGACGAGTTCGAACAGGCGCGCCGCGCCGCCAACGACATGCAGAACCATGTCATCGATGAATTCATCGCCGGGCGGATCGACCGGCGCGGCCTGCTGCGCCACGGCACCGCCTATGGCCTGTCCGCAGCGCTGATCGGCGGCGCACTCGGCGCCCCGCGCCTCGCCCGCGCCGCCGGCAAACCCAACGCCACCATCCGCGTCGCCATCACCGCCCCCTCCACCGCGGTCAACCCGGTCACCGCCGGCGATACCGGCAGCCTCTGCCTCTTGCAGCAAACCGGCGAATTCCTCCTGTTCGACACCCCCGATCTGCATCTGCAACCCGCCCTCGCAACCTCGTGGTCGGCCAATCCGGCCGGCACAATCTGGACCTTCAAGCTCCGCCGCGGCGTGAAGTTCCACAGCGGCGGCACCATGACCGCGGATGACGTGGTCTACTCCCTCGCCCGCCTCGCCGACCCGAAAAACGGCTCGAACGCGCTCTCCACCTTCAAGGGCGTGCTCAGCCCGAGCGGCATCGTCAAAAAAGACGACTACACAATCGTCTTCCATCTCGACGCACCAAACGGCAACTTCCCCTATCTCGTCTCGTCGGACAACTACAACGCCATCATCCTGCCCCAGGGTTCCGACGCCGCGACCTTCGAAAAAACCTTCGACGGCACCGGCCCCTTCAAATTCGACAGCTACACCCCCGGCCGCAGCGCCACCTTCGTGCGCAACCCCGATTACTGGGGCAAGAAAGCGCTGCCGGCCCGCACCGAATTCGGCTTCTACGCCAACCAGCAATCCCAGATCCTCGCCTTGCAAGGCGGCCAGGTCGACCTGCTCCAGCAAATCGTGGTGCAAGGCGCGCAGGGCTTGCTGAACGACCCAAGCGTGAAAATCATCAAGCTCCGCTCCTCGAACCACCGCGAAGTGCACATGCGCTGCGACATGGCGCCCTTCACCGACAAGCGGGTCCGCCAGGCCGTCGCCCTCACCCTCAACCGCCCCGGCATCGTGCAGGGTCTGTTCCGCGGCCTGTCGGATCTCGGCAACGACAGCCCCTTCGCCCCCGTCTACCCCTCGACCAACAAATCCGTCCCCCAGCGCGCCATGAACATCGCCAAGGCCAAGCATCTGCTGGCGGAAGCCGGCGTCAAACCGGGCACCCAGATCACCCTGACCACCGAACAGGTCCAGGAAATCCCCGACTATGCGGTCCTGATCCAGAACGCCGCCGCCGAAATCGGCCTCAAGATCAACCTGAAAATCGAAACCAGCTCCGCCTATTACGGCAAAGCCACCTACGGCAATTCCGACTGGCTGGATTCCCAGATGGGCATCACCGATTACGGCCATCGCGGTGTACCCAACGTCTTCCTCTCCGCCCCGCTGCTCAGCAACGGCGCCTGGAATTCCGCCCATTTCAAGAACAAGACCTACGATTCCCTGGTCGCCGACTACGTCGCCACCGTCGACCTGCAAAAGCAGCGAATCGTCTCCGGCAAAATCGAGACCCTCCTGCTCGACGAAACACCGATCATCTTCGCCTATTTCTACGATTATCTGGCGGCCTCCGTCCCGCACATGAGCGGCGTGCAGGTCAGCGGCCTCGGCCAGGTGTTCCTACAGAACGCAACGATCGCGTAACCCAATGCGCGCCCGCCTCATCCCCATGCTGGCACAGCGCCTCGGCCTCGCTCTGGTCACGCTGCTGCTGCTCAGCATGGTGGTGTTCGCGGGCGCCCAACTCCTGCCCGGCAACGTCGGCCGCGCCATCCTCGGCCCGCTGGCCGACCCCGTCGCGGTCGCCGCACTGAACCACAAACTCGGCACCGACCTTCCCGTCCCCGAGCAATACTGGATCTGGATCAGCCATTTCGTCACCGGCAACATGGGCATCTCCTACACCTACCGCACCCCGGTCGCCCCCTTCGTCATCGCCGCCCTGCTCAACTCCCTGAAACTCGCTGCGGTCGCCTTCGTCATCGTCGTCCCGCTCTCCATCGCCGGCGGCGTCTACGCCGCGATGCACGCCCGCACCTGGATCGACAAAACCATCAGCATCGCCGGCCTCTCGATGACGGTCATCCCCGAATTCGTCTCCTCGATCATCCTGATCCTCATCCTCGGCATCTGGCTGCGCTGGCTGCCCATCACCGCCACCGCCCCACGCCATGCCGACGTGCTCGACCAGATCGATCATCTGATCCTCCCCGCTTTGCCGCTGGTGTTCATCCTGTTCGGCTACATCGCCCGCATGGCCCGCGCCGGCACCATCGATGCTTTGGACGCCGACTACACCCGCACCGCCACCCTCAAAGGCCTGCCGCCCGGCATCGTCATCCGCCGCCACGTCCTGCGCAACGCCCTGCTGCCCACCATCACCGTGGTCGCCACCCAGGTCGGCTATTTGGTCGGCGGCCTCGTCATCGTCGAAACCCTGTTCCGCTACCAGGGCATCGGCAGCCTCATCCTCACCGCCGCCCGCGCCAAGGATTTCCCCATGCTCGAAGGCGGCATCCTCACCATCGGCATCGTCTACGTCCTGGTCACCATGCTGGCCGACATCGCCCTCGTCATGCTCAACCCCCGCCTGCGCGATGGCGGCCGCTGACCATGAGCGAAGCCGCCCTCCCCGTCCTGATCGAACCCACCGCCAAACCCAACGAACGCCTGCGCGCCGCCCTCACCGCGCCGATGTTCATCATCGGCGCCACCATCCTCACAATCTGGATCGCCTGCGCCATCCTCGGCCCGTCGCTCGTCCCCTACAACCCCTACGCCGACGACCTGATGAACACCCTCGCCCCGCCCAGCGCCGCCCACTGGTTCGGCACCGACCAGATCGGCCGCGACATCTTCTCCCGCGTCGTCGTCGGCGCCCGCTCCATCCTCTCGGTCGCCCCCCTCGCCACCCTGCTCGGCACCCTCGTCGGCACCACCCTCGGCCTCGTCACCGGCTATTTCGGCGGCATCATCGATACCGCGATCAGCCGCCTCATCGAGGTTCTCCTCGCCCTGCCCCTCATCATCGTCGCCCTGCTCGCCCTCGTCGCCCTCGGCCCGTCCAACACCACCGTCATCATCGTCATCGGCCTGATCTTCGCCCCGCTGATCGCCCGCACCGTCCGCGCCGCCGTGCTGACCGAACGCGAACTCGACTATGTCGCCGCCGCCCAACTCCGCGGCGAAACTGCCTTCCACATCATGTTCGTCGAAATCCTGCCCAACGTCCTCGGCCCCATCCTGGTCGAAACCACCGTCCGCCTTGGCTACGCCATCTTCACCGTCGCCTCGCTCAGCTTCCTCGGCTTCGGCATCCAACCCCCCTCGGCCGACTGGGGCCTCGCCATCTCCGAAAACTACGAACTCATCACCGGCGGCTATTGGTGGACCGTCACCTTCGATGCCGCGGCCATCGCCTCGCTGGTGGTCGCGGTCAACCTGATCGCCGATGGCATCCAGGGAGCGATCGAATGAGCAGCACCGCCTTGCGCCAGCCCATCGAGCCAGCCCCGCTCCAACAACCCGCCCCCGCCTTGGCCGTCGAAAATCTCGACGTCGCCTACCGCACCCGCGGCCGCGATATGCAGGTCTTGCGCGGCATCTCCTTCAGCATCGCACCCGGCGAAGCCTACGGCCTGGTCGGCGAATCCGGCTGCGGCAAATCCACCGCCGCCCTCGCCGCCATCTCCGCCCTGCCCCGCAACGGCATCGTCCGCACCGGGTCCATCCGCGTCGCCGGAAAAACCCTCGCCAGCCTCACTCCCCAAGCCCTCCGCCGCCTGCGCGCCGAACAAATCTCGATGGTCTATCAGGACGCCGGCCGCGCCCTGAACCCCTCCCTCACCATCTTCCGCCAAATCTCCGAAGTCTTCGAACTCCTCGCCCCCAACCCAACCACCCCCATCCGCGCCCGCTGCGCCGCCATGCTCGACCGCGTGCAAATCGCCTCACCCGACCGCGTGCTCGATGCCTACCCCCACCAACTCTCCGGCGGCATGCTCCAACGCGTCATCATCGCCATGGCGCTCGCCAAACAACCCAGCCTCCTCATCCTCGACGAACCCACCACCGCACTCGATGCCACCGTCGAAGCCGAAGTGCTCGACCTGATCGCAACCCTCCGCCGCGAATTCTCCACCGCCATCCTGTTCATCAGCCACAACATCGGCGTGATCGAACGCATGTGCGACCGCGTCGGCGTGCTCTACGCCGGCAGCCTGGTCGAAACCGGCCCCACAGCCGATCTACTCCGCCGCCCGCTCCACCCCTACACCACCCGCCTGCTCCGCTGCCTGCCCACCCCCGGCCGCAGCAAAGCCACCGCCCGGCTCGATACCATCAAAGGCTTCCTACCCCCGCCCGGCGCCATCATCCCAGGCTGCGTCTTCGCCGAACGCTGCGACCTCGCAACCACCATCTGCCACACCACCCCACCACCCGAACACACCACCAACACCCACACCACCCACTGCCACCACTGGCAACGCGCCGCCGAAATGCCCGTCTTCGAGCCCCCCACAATCAAATCCAGGCCGCTCGAACCCTCACCCCACCCCACCACCACCCCGACCGACATCGTCCTGCGCGGCACCGATATCTGCAAAACCTTCCACCTCGGCACCCGCACCCTCCAAGCCGTCACCAACGTCTCCTTCACGCTGCGCGCCGGCGAAACCCTCGGCATCGTCGGTGAATCCGGCTCCGGCAAAACCACCCTCGCCCGCCTCCTCCTCGGCCTGCTCGAACCCGACCCCGGCAGCATCATCGAACTCGCCCCCAACGGCGCAGCCCTCAAACCCGCCGCCCCCACCGCCGCCGCCCGCACCCCATCCCAACAACAATCCCTGCAAATCGTCTTCCAAAACCCGGACTCCGCCCTCAACCGCTCCCACACCGTCCGCCACCTGATCGGCCGCGCCCTCGCCCGCCTCGCCAACCTCTCCGGCGCCACCCGCACCGCCCGCCTCACCGAACTCATCCACGCCGTCCGCCTGACCGACCGCCACCTCGGCATGCGCCCCCGCCAACTCTCCGGCGGCCTCAAACAAAGGGTCGCCATCGCCCGCGCCTTCGCAGGCAACCCCAAAATCGTCATCTGCGACGAACCCACCTCCGCCCTCGATGTCTCGGTCCAGGCCGCCATCCTCAACCTCCTCGCCGACCTCCAATCAACCAACCACACCAGCTACATCTTCATCAGCCACGACCTCGGCGTGGTGCGCTACCTGTCCGACCGCATCGCCGTGCTCTACCTCGGCCGGATCATGGAAATCGGCCCCGCCGAAGCCGTGTTCGAAGGCCCCCACCACCCCTACACCGAAGCCCTGCTCTCCTCGATCCCGACCCCCTTCAACGAATCCAACACCACCGAAACCACCCGCATCCGCCTCCACGGCGACATCCCCAGCGCGCTGAACCCCCCCACCGGCTGCGTCTTCCACACCCGCTGCCCCCGCAAACTCGGCCCCCTCTGCGAAACCACCGAACCCCCCGCCGAAACCACCAACAACCACACCATCGCCTGCCACATCCCCCGCGACCAACTCGGCCGCCGCCCGTAGGGCGGGCGTGCGCCCTCGCGCACCCCCGCCACTGAGGCCAAAGGCCACAGAGCAAAAAGCAAGACTTCTTTTTTGAAAAAAAGAAGCAAAAAACTTCTTGGAGTCTGGATGATCGCCGCTCGACCGTCAGTGCCCGAAACGGAATTAATTCAGGTTGCACACCATACGGAACTCCCGTATAGTCCATGACACAGAAGCCCTTCGATCCCGCTAAAAACGCGATCAACCAGGCCAAACACGATCTGCCCTTATCCTTCGGTGACCGAATCGCCGACGACCAAAACTACATCGAACTCCCATCCATCCGCCCCGAAGACGACGAAGAACGCTTCAAAATCATCGGCCTGGTCGAAACCAAACTCTATACCGGCGTTTTCACATGGCGCGACGGACAACGCCGGTTCATATCCGTCAGGAGAAGCAACAATGGCGAACAACGGTCATATCACAATCCCGGCTGACCCGAACGACCCCGAAGACTTCCCCGTCACCAGGGAAGCCCTCGAGCGCGGCCAACGCGCCCGCCTGATCCGCCAAACCCGCACCAAACTAGGTCTATCCCAAACCGAATTCGCCGCCCGCTACCACGTGCCAATCGGCACCCTCCGCGACTGGGAACAAGCTCGTGTAACAGCACCCGACTTCGCAATGGCCTACGTCCAGGTCATCGCGCAGCGACATACAATCGTAGATGAAGTCTTAGCCTGACGTCGTACGATCCGATTGCAGATCTTATACCGGCAACTATTCAACTCTCGCCGATTTTCTTTGAAGATTGAAACCATCGACCCTTTTCTTCCTATACCCTAGGCACTGGACGTAGGTTGAAGGATAGCTCGTACTCTATGAGTTCGACGCTGGGGACGCTCGTCGAAGCAAGGCGTAGGTCCGCACTGATTTCGTTCGCAACGATAATGCCTCTTACAGGCTGTGAAGATTCCATGTTCTGCGCTACCCATCCCATGTACCGAAGCAACTGTCCGATCGCGCGATCATAACCGCGCGAAACCTTCAATTCGATCACCACATAACTGCCGTGCTTATCCCGCGCCAGAATGTCGATAAAACGCCCACCGACCGGAAACTCAACACCACGAATGCCGTCCTCTTCATACACTTCCAGTCCGGGTTCAATCAGCTGAAGATTTCGCTCAAGATAATTCCGTAAATCATGCTCTAACGCGAATGTCGTGCTTCCATTGATCGATTCACTTGCATCGGCTGCTTCGGACTCATCGACGTCTGGATCGACAACGCTCAGCGCCTCTGCTGCCGCCTCGAAGTCTCTCTTGTATCGCGGAGTTGGGTCCTGTTCCTTGTCCCAAAGCCGGAACCGATTCGGACCAATTTTAAAAAAAAGATCATGCCCCGACCCAGCATGAACCGCTGGAAAATGCCGCCGAAGCGGATTATTAATCGACATGCTTTCAACATGCATCGCAACCGTATTGCTTTTGATTTTTGGGTAATTCACCTTGAACCAGCCGACAACTACCGCCTTATCAAACGTCTGACCAGCCAAGACATGCTGTTTTGCCCATTCACCCATCAGCGTCCTCGTTGGACGATCGTAGATTGCCATTGTTAGAGTTCCTCGGTTTTCCTCAACCCGCGTAATGGTATTGGTTATAGATAAACTAACACTAAACAATGCTCTTTGGAACGAAACTTTTTTTCAGAATGTCTGGGGACCGTTCGCCACCCATCGAATAGACCACCACCCCATGACCCGAGATCACCACCTTTTCCTCACCACGCGATCACCTGCTACATCCCCGCTCGCCGAACTAGATCAAAGCCAATAGGTGGGTGGCGTGTTCTAACGTACCCTCATCACACAACAATCGAAGTTTGACAGTATTAGCGAAAATATTATAGATCACATAATCCAAGAGAAGGAAATACTACATCACAATGCGAATAAAATATCTATTTTTTCTTCTGCAAACCTATAATTAATAATATTTAAAACGTTTAAATTTTATATAATTTCATTATCACCGAATCCTATAGATTTTTTTAAATTAGAGATATCGTTGCCTGGAGTCCAATTAAGTCTATCTATCCATTTCCATTGCTTCTTTATGTGCTGGTGTGAATATTTTTCAAAATGTACTCGTAATTTCCTTATGTAACCCTCTAAAGCTTTTTCACTTACAATATCAACATAATGATATGGAAATTCTTCAAGCGCATTAATGAGGATTCGTGCAGAATTAACTTCCATAATGCCGCTATCAGTTACATTCCATAAACGAGATTTTACTACAATAAAGGAATGATAGAATGACGTATTATTAAGAGATGCATCCAAAAAAGGCCGCATTTTCTAAAATTCTATCAACACTATAAAATTCAGAATCTGCATTGCATATCCAATCTAGAGAAACTTCTTTTGAGCGAGATACTCCAGCCTCAACAGCAGACAAAAGCGATCGGATCGCATTCCAAATCGGGCTTGACTGTCGTTGGTCTGGTAGCTTATTTTCGTCTAACTTTCCATTTTTTGTTTCTCGAAATGCAGTAGCAATAAAATCAACTGGAGGCTGGGCGATTGTTGCGCATAAACTTATTTTCGATTGATTAAACGCTCGATCTACTGTATATTCATATAACGCTTTCAGTTTTTTACTATTCTCTAAAGATATCTGTTTCTCTAATAATCTAACAACAGACCTCAAGTTCTCTTGATGGCCTATCCAAAATGTACGAATTCTGTTCCAGTAGCTGTCAGCAATATGGCCTTCAGAGAATAAAATATTAGAACTTTCAAGAGATTTACATTCGCAATAAAGATGAATATTTAAGTATGGAGCTCCGATGCCTGCTCTCTTTTTTGGTTCTTCTAAGACTTTATTGCAATACACATCGATTTCCCGAATTTTTCCGGATTTGATGTCTTTGTAATATACTCCGTTTGCCGCTGGCCATTTATGTTCATTCCGTGCCTATCCGGTTAAGTCAGACACCCACTACATGTGGGGTGGACCCATGCTCCCGAATAAAGCTGGGCATAGGTTGGCGCCTCGGCGCCGC
>NZ_NCJX01000071.1:0-13382 GCF_002282635.1 Acidiphilium sp. 34-64-41
GGCCCAAGCGCATCCGCAAACCAAAGCGCCAGCCCAGCTTCATGGACCAATACAAAATCAACCCCGACGGCAGCATCGACTTCACGCCAGAACAACTCCACGAAATCCTCGGCCCGCCCCCACCGCCCGTACCACCCTGGCACCAGCCCTTCGTGCCGTCCTTCAACGTCAAAAAAATGTGGCGCAAAGGGCCGTGATTTCGCACGCCCAAATCGTTACGATATCGTAATTAAAAGCACAAAAAGACAAGGGAAGCACTTCTTTTTTGTGAACAAAAAAGAAGCAAAAAAAACTTTGGTAATTTGGGTTCGTGCCGGTGGAAACGCCCGTGCCCCAGAGTCAGAAAGTTTTTTGCTTCTTTTTTACAAAAAAGAAGCCTTCCTCAACCCCGCTCAGCCAGCCGTCTCAGTCGAAGTCTTCGGCAGTGTAAAATGCTGACCCGGATAGATCAGGTTCGGATCATGGATGCTCGACTCATTGGCGCGGTAAATCAGCGAGTAGTCCATGCCATGCCCGTAGAGTTTGCGCGCAATCAGCCAGAGGCACTGCCCGCGCGCAATCACCACCTCGCCGGGCATGATACTGCCGACTTTATGCGGGGCGAAGGCGGTCTGCATCGTCTGAACGCTTTTGCCGTCCGGCGCGGTCGACTCCAGGCGAAACGTCCCGGGCTTGGCAGGCAGGTGGCTGGTCTGCATCGTCCACCGGCCCTTCTGGTCAGCAACGGCGGTGCCAAGTTTGGTATGCCCGATAAACAGCGACACCGTCGCACCCGGTTTGGCGGTCCCGGCCATGACAGCTTTGCCCGAACCGTCATAATCAACCGAACCAAGGCCCAGCGTCCCCGGTTTGGGGCCTTGCCCGCTCAGCACCTGCGAGGGTGTCTTGCCGGTGCCGCTGAGCACGGCAAGCGCCCCTTCGTTCGGCGCGTCCGGTACCGAAACGGTCACACCACGCGCGCTCGCCAGTATCTGACCGTCTTTCGATGTTTCGGACAAGGCCAGTTGTTGCCCCCCGGCGGGCAACGGCACCGAGGTCACGAACGCAAAACTGCCCGTCTTATCCGCCTTGGCCGTGCCGATCGTCTTGCCATTGGCGGTAATCGTCACGGTCGCGCCAGGCGTCGCATGGCCCGCAATCACCGCATTGCCCCCGGCATCGACCCGCACGGTGTCAAAACTCGGACGGCTCGGTTTCGCCGGCGTACTCACCGTGGTCTGCGCCGCGGGCGCAATCGGCTTGGTCGGCTCGAACTGCTGCTTGCCGCCCAGGAACACAAGGCCGAGCAGCGCCGCCACCCCCAGCCCCCCGATCGCGGCAGGCGCGACCCACCCCGGAACCGCGGGCCGAGCCGATTTATCGCCGTCCGTGTGTTGTGCGTCGAGTGCCATGAAAATGACTTTGCCAATAACTTGCTTCGATTTGATTACCCTGCCACGAAGTTGGGCTTCTCGATAGGTTCATGAGGCAATTCTGGAATATGAGTCACATTTCGGTCACGGTATTTTGCGGATCATCCCCCGGCGCAGCACCCGATTATCTCGCGGCGGCCCGCGCCCTGGGTGAAGGCATCGCCCAGCACGGCATGAAACTGGTGTTCGGCGGCGGCAATGTCGGCCTGATGGGCGCGGTCGCCGGCGCCGCACGCGGCGCGGGTGGCCATGTCACCGGCATCATCCCCGATTTCCTCCGCGCCCGCGAGGTCGAGTTCCCCGGCCTGTCGGAATTGATCGTCACCGATTCGATGCACACCCGCAAACGCCGCATGTTCGCCCGGGCCGATGCCTTCGTGGTGCTGCCCGGCGGCCTCGGCACGCTCGACGAGCTGATGGAAATCCTCACCTGGAAACAACTCGAACGCCACGCCAAGCCGATCATCCTGGTCGACATCCTCGGCTGGGCAACGCAAGTGGCCGGCCTGCTCGATGCCGTGATCACCGCCGGCTTCGCAAAACCCTCAGCCCGCGACCTGTTCGAAATCGTGGCGGACGTGCCGGCAACCCTCGCCCGGCTCGCAGCCTACTCGCCCTCGTCGGATGCCGGTTCCTCGGTCGAAACCTTGTAATCCTCGCCGAACCACCGCCCGAGATCGACCTCGCGGCACCGCCGCGAGCAGAACGGCGCCTGTTCGGGAACGCTGGGTTTTTTGCAGATCGGGCAGGGCTTGGCTGTCATGGCAGAATCTCATGCAAAGGCGGGCGGATGCGCGGGCGCAGCACTTCCGCAAAGCCCAGTGACGTAAAGCCGAGCAGCCGCGGTTTCAACGGGTCGCGCGCCAGCGCCGCGCTCAGATCAGGTGCCAGGCTCGGCCGCGCGCTCGCCTTCATCCCGGCAAAATCGATCAGGATCGCCCCACCCAGATTGCGCAGCCGGATCTGGCGGGCCAGCGCCGGGATGATCGCGCGATTGAGCCGCCCCTGCGCTGCCGATTTCTCGCCCCGCTCGCCGCTCGCCGCCCCGCCATCGATGTCGATCGCGGTGAGCGCCGGCGTCGGGCTGAAAATCGCCCGCGCCCCGTGCGGCAGCGCCGCGATAGGCTCGGCCAGCGCCGCCACCTCATCCTCGATTGGCGCAAAACAATCCGCCCGGTGTTCGACCCGGTCAAAATCCGCCCGCAACCGGGCCACCAATTCGAAACTCTCCGCCAAAATCGGCGCATCAGGCTGCCGCGCCCGGAAATCCCCGATCGGGCCAATTCCCCGCGCGCGGAGCCCTACCTTGCCGCCGGCCTCACCGCCCGCCAGCGCCAGCCGCGGCCCCTTGCCGCCCTGCGCCGCACGGGTGATCCGCACATCGAGCAGATCCCCCTCGCCCCGCGCCTTGCCACCCGCACTGTCCGGCAGAAACCCGACCACGTCACCGAGATCGACGAACACCCCGCCGAGCGCATGGGCCCGCGCGGTGATCCGCCCGGTATAGCGATCGCCCACGCCATCCGGCGCGTCAGGCCGCCAGATCGTATAATCGGCCAGTATCATGTCTTCGAGCAGAGCCAGATGCACCACGCCCGCCCGCAGCGCCGCGAGGATCATGCCGCCCGCCAGCCCAGCCCGCGCAGCAGGTTCAACGTCTCATGCAGCGGCAGCCCGACCACGCCGGAATAGGAGCCGGACAGAAAATCCACAAACCCCGCCGCCCGCCCCTGGATCGCATAGCCCCCGGCCTTGCCCTGCCACTCGCCGCTCGCAAGGTAATCCTCGATCGCGGCCGGCTCGATCCGCGCGAACGATACCACCGTCGCAACGGTGCGGGATACGACGCGCCCATCCGGCGCACGGATCGCAACGGCGGAATAAACCTTGTGCCGCCGTCCGGCGAGGCGGGTGAGACAGGCGCGGGCCTCCGCCTCGGTCTCGGCCTTCGGCAAAACGCGGCTGCCGAGCCCGAGCACGGTATCCGCCGCGATGATGAAGGCGCCTTCGTGCGCCACCGCCGCAAGCTTGGCGCGGGCAAGCCGCGCGGCAAGCGCCCGTGGCGCTTCATCGCGCAGCGGCGTCTCATCGATTTCAGGGCTGACGATCGCGTCCGGAATAATGCCGATCTGGGCCAGCAGGTCGCGCCGGCGCGGGCTCGACGAGCCGAGGATCAGGCGCGTTACTTGAATCGGAACGTGATCCGGCCCTTGGTCAGGTCGTAGGGCGTCATCTCGACATTGACCCGGTCGCCGGCCAGGACGCGAATACGGTTCTTGCGCATCTTTCCGCTGGTATGCGCCAAAATGACGTGCTCATTGTCCAGCTTGACGCGGAACATGGCGTTGGGCAGCAGTTCAGCGACCGTGCCGCTGAACTCGATCATGTCTTCTTTCGACATCTATCCTCGATATAAGGTCGTTACGTGCGGGCCTCACATGAGCCGTGAGGGCCGCGAGGTCAAGGTTTGCGGCGGGCTTGGCAGGCAAGCGCCACCTTTTTGGAAAAAACCAAGCCGTTCGTTAACCGATCCGGTCGATGATCGACCTGCCATGACCCGCCAGATTCTCGGCCTCCGCCAGGATCGCAGCCGCCGGCCCGATCGCGGCGAGCCCGGCGCGGGTGAGCGATGTCGTGCTGGTCCGCTTGAGGAAATCGAACACCGAAAGCCCCGAGGAAAACCGCGCGGTACCGGCAGTCGGCAGGACATGGTTGGGTCCGGCCGCGTAATCGCCGATCGCTGTCGGCGCATACCGGCCGAGGAACACCGATCCGGCATGGCGGATTTCAGCGAAATCGCCCACCGGGTCCGCCGTCATGATCTGCAGATGCTCCGGCGCGATCCGATTGGTCAGTGCCACGGCTTCGGCGCGGTCGCGCACCAGAACGATCGCGCCGTGCGATGCCAGCGATGCCGCGGCGATCACGGCGCGCGGCAGGGTTTGCAGCGCGGCACCGATCGCCGCGGCCACCGCGTCGGCCAGATCGGCGCTGTCGGTGACCAGGATGGACTGGCTGTCTTCCGCGTGTTCCGCCTGGGCGATCAGGTCGAGCGCGATATGATGGGCATCGTTATCGGCATCGGCGATGATCAGCACCTCCGAAGGACCGGCGATCGAATCGATCCCGACCCGGCCGAACACCTGGCGCTTGGCCTCGGCCACGAAGGCGTTGCCCGGGCCGACGATGCGATCGACCGGCGCGATGGTCGCGGTGCCATAGGCCAGCGCCGCCACCGCCTGAGCCCCGCCGATCCGGTAAATCTCGCTCACCCCGGCCCGGCGCGCGGCGGCCAGAACCAGCGGGTTCATCACGCCATCCGGCGTCGGCACCACCATCGCGATACGGGCAACCCCGGCGACGCGGGCGGGGATGGCATTCATCAACACCGACGACGGATAGCTGGCCTTGCCGCCCGGCACGTAGAGGCCGACGGCATCGAGCGGCCCCCAGCGCAGGCCGAGCGTGATCCCTTCGGCATCGGTGAAGGTAAAATCGGCCGGGCGCTGGGCGCGGTGGAAGGCTTCGATGCGGGTCGCGGCCAGATCGATCGCGGCGCGCTGGGCTTGCGGCAGGGCATCCACCGCGGCGTCGATCTCGGCGGTGCTCACCCGCAGGGTTGCGCTGGTGAGCGTAAACCGGTCGAACCGCGTGGTCAGGTCGATCAGGGCGGCATCGCCCTCGGCGCGGACGCGGGCGATGATGGCCGCGACCGGGGCGGCAACATCGGTCGCGCTGGCGCGGTCCGCGATCAGGGCGTCGAGCTTGGTATCGAACCCCGCATCGATGGTCGTGAGCCGGTTGATCATGGCGCGGCGAGCGCGGCGCGGAACCGGGCGATCCAACCGGAAATGGCTTCCGGGCGGGTTTTCAACGCGGTGCGGTTAACGATCAGGCGCGAGGTGACATGGGCGATCACCTCGGTCTCGACCAGGCCGTTGGCCACCAGGGTCGAGCCGGTCTGCACCAGATCGACGATCAGGCGCGACAGGCCAAGCCCGGGGGCGAGTTCCATCGCGCCGTTGAGTGCGACGATTTCGGCCTGGATGCCCCGAGCGGCGAAATGCCGGCGCGTCGTGTTGGGATATTTGCTGGCGACCCGGACGCGCGACAGCCGGGTGAAATCGGTGGTGCCGGCTTCATCGGCCGGTTCGGCGACAGCGATGCGGCAGGCGCCGATGCCGAGATCGAGCGGGGCGTAGATTTCCGGATAGTCGAACTCCATCAGCACATCGCCGCCGCAGATGCCGATATCCGCGGCGCCAAAGGCGACGAAGGTGGCGACATCGAAACTGCGGACGCGGATGACATCGAGATCCGGCGCGCTGGTATGAAACCGCAGGCGCCGGCTGTTTTCATCGGTGTAGTCAGCTTCCGGCACGATGCCGGCGCGGGTCAGCAGCGGGGCGCATTCGGCCAGGATGCGGCCCTTGGGCAGGGCGAGCACCAGCGGCGTGCTGATCGCATCCGGGGCGGGGTGGTGGGGTGTGAGCGCGGTCATGGCGGAGCGGTTTAACACCGCAGGGGGAAAGCTCAAGCGCAGGGAGGGAAGGGGAGAGTCTTCTTTTTTGTGAACAAAAAAGAAGCAAAAAAAACTTCATTCATCTGGGCCCATGCCCGTGAAACCGCCCGTGCCCCAGAGTGAAAAAGTTTTTTGCTTCTTTTTTACAAAAAAGAAGTCCTACCCCTTATCCCTTGGCTGATATCGAGGACCGGATACTCCACCGTAGCGGCCAGGCCCATCTCAAGCCGCCCGCCTGCGAGCAGCTCAGCCGGCACGCACGCGTTCCCATCGGTCCAGCGGCCATCGGGTTCGGGCGCGTGCCAGCCCTGGCTCAATGCCGGATGATCGAGCGGGATGGGTGTGCCGCCAACGCTGAGGCTGGCGATTTTCACGCCGAGGCGGCGGCGGTCGCGCGGGTCGGGCGTCAGGTGGCCGGGGATGGCGTTGCGGCTGGCGATGATTGCGGCACCGCCCGTGTGGCGGATCGCCAAGCCAGGATCGGCGGTGGTGACGATGCCGGCGCGCGCGAGCAGGCCGGTCCGCACCGCCTCGACCACCGGGCCCGCCTCGGCGAAGGGGGCGCAGCCGGTCTGTTCGCGGCGCTGTTGGGCGAAGGCCGGGTGCAGCGCGATCGGGCCACTGCCGTTCGAAAAGCAAGTGCGGTTGCCGGTGTCGAGGTAGCTTTCCGCCGGTGCGGCTTCGGCGAGCAGCACGGCGTGCCGGGGCAGTTCGATATGGTAATAGGTGATGCGGGCCCGCTCGATCTGGCGGATCGTGGTGCCGTTGATCAGCACCTTGGCGGGGATCAGATGGCCCGCGCAGAACAGGGCGTGATCGGGCGAGACCAGCAGCGGCCGCGCCGGGATGCCATCCGCGAGCGCGCCCGGTTCGATGCGGACGGGTTGCACCAGATCCGGTGCGGGGTGATGCGCGAGATCGATCACGCGGCGGCCGATCCAGACGATCGGCATTCTGCCGCCGGTGGCGAGCACGACCTGATCGCCGACCGCGAGATGTTCGACCGCGACGGGCCCGGCTTGCGTTGCGATGCGCGTAGTCGCGGCGAAGCAGGCGAGGTTGGCGGCGAGCACCGAACGGTCGCTGAATTGCAGGGTGGTGACGCCGGTGAGCGTATCGGTGACGCCGAACCCCGTCACGTCGAGCGATCCGCCGCTGCGGGTGAAGCTGTAGTCCGCCAACGGGTCGGCGAAGGTGACGATATCGTTGCCGGCGCCGCCGATGATGGTGTCGGCCTGGCTGTTGACGACAATGACATCGTTGCCGCTGCCGGCGATCAACCGGTCGATCGCGGTGCCGTATTCGATGAAGATGTTATCGACATAGCCGTTCACGCTGCTGAACGAACCGGGGTTGAGGTTGACGGTGTCGTTGCTGCTGTAGCCGGACAGGTCGAGCGTGTTGCCGGCGCCGTAGTCGTAGAGCGTGATGATCGGGTTGGTGTTGACCGCGAAATTATACATCTCGACGGCGGCGGTGGTCCCGGCGGGCGTGGTATAGGTGATATTGCTGTTGAAGCCGAAAACCTGGCCGCCGGCGAACATGGTGCTGGTCGGCGCGCCATACAGGCGCTGCACCGCATAGATGTCGAGCCCCATCGGGCCGGTGCCGACATTGCCGTTGTAATCGGCGCCGGGCGTTGCCGATTGGGCGTAGTATTTCGCCGCCGGATCATTGGGGTCGACGTAGGACATCACGGACCATGCGCGGGTATCGTAGGCGTTGGTCTGCGCTGCATCGGCGCCCCCGCCGTTATAGGCGCCGGTGTGACCCAGGCCGAGCACGTGGCCGAGTTCATGCAAGATCGCCCCTTGGCCATAGCCGCCGGTCGCGTAATCGCCGAGCGTGCCGTAGCTGCCGCCGAGGTCGGTGACGATTTCCTCCTGGGTCGATTGATACACGCCGCTCTGCCCGGTCGGCACGGACTGGGTCGTCTGTTCAAACTCGCCGTTCGGGTTGTTATTCATGTTGATCAGCGAGAGGTCCGCGGTGGTCGAAAGCCCGGTCGTTGGGTTCGCCGCATAGTTCGGTTGATAGACCCAGGTGACGTTGCAGACGCCGGACCACGCGGCCATCGCCTGTTCGATGTCGGCCTGCTGGGCGGCGGTGTAAGAGCCCGGCGAAAACGCATAGGTGATGGTGGTGCCGGCTTGCAGCGTCGTCTGCGGGGTCTGGATTTCAGCGCTGCCGAGCAGATAGGTGTTGAACGACGGGTTGGCCGGTGTGAGGTTCGGGTTGGCGTTGCTCTCGAAATTGATGATCGCCTGCTGATCGGTCGTCAGCATGGTGAGATTGTCGTTGAGGTTGGTGGCGGTCATCCGATCCGGCTCCCTGGGTGCGCTAACCATGCGTCATCCGAAATTGTCCGAAAAAATACGATCTGTAAATGATTGTGATCGCCGGATTGGTTGGGTCGGCGGGCTGATCCGGCACAGGGTGTCGCGGAACTGACGTCAAACGGTCGCAGAAGTTTAACACCGCAGGCACGCCGTTCCGGCTACGCCCCGCGCCGGAAGCTGCCGCTGTTACAGACGGTCGCCGGCATGATGCAAAAGGGATTCTCGACGATGGGATATGATGATTTCGCGGTACGACGCGGTGTGCGAGCGGCTCTGCTCGGTGCGGTCAGCGCACTCGCGGTGATGGCGCAGGGGCATGCGCAGGCGGTGAATGCCGGAACCGTTTCGGCCAGCGGCACGGCGGCGGCGCCAGGCAACTACGCCAACCAGGTCTTGACCCGCAAGGCGGTGAAGCAGCAGGCGCAATCGGTTTCGGTGGTGAAGAAAAGCACGATCGATCTGCTGGCACCGATCGCCTCCGGCACGCAGGCGATTTCGACGCTGCCGGGCGTGGTGATTTCGGGGTATTCGTCGAGCGCCGGCACGGCACGGTCGACCATTTCGATCCGCGGCATCAAGGTAGGGTTCAATTCGGTGCCCGGTGACATCGAAACCAACGGCATCACCAATCTGTTCGACGGCATTCCGCTGAACAGCCTGATCCAGGGCACCGGGTTCCATTCGGTGCAGATCCCGTTCGGCTCGCTGCTGGCCGGCGTCAATGTGATTTACGGGCCGGGCAATCCGCGCGATCGCTGGTTCGACAGCCTGGGCGGCACGGTGAATTTCATCCCGGTGCAGCCGAGCGCCAAGGCATCGGTGACCGCTTCGGCCTCCTACGGCAGTTTCGACAGTCAGGTTTACAGCCTGGTGGCGCAGACCGGGCTGCATGATGGCTGGGAGGGGGTGATCGGGTTGAACCACGCCTTCAACCACACGTTCCGCCGGGGGTCGTATGACTGGCCGGCGCGCAACGATCAGGTCTATTTCAAGATCACCAAGCGGTTCGATGGCGGGCACGTCAGCCTGGGCGGCTATTACATCCACAACCGCGAGTTCCGGCCGAACCAGATTCCGGTCGAACCGCAGGCGGGTGTCACGCTCGGCGGGCTCAACGCCAACGCGCCGCTGTATAGTCAGCAGACTTCGGGGTTCTATGCCGATCTGCCGAACAATGTCTGGTTCAAGGAGAACCAGATCATCGACTACATTGGCTACGCCAAGCTGACCAAGCGGATTTCCGACAATACCACCCTGCATGATCTGTTCTGGTACCGGCATGGCGATGTCATCCATTACCGGTTGAACTATGGCTTCATCGGCGCCTCGTCGCAGGACACTGAATATTACGCGCCCTATTCGGATACGATCGGCGACAAGCTCGATTTCGATACCAAGCTGCAATACAACACGATCAGCTACGGCGCCTACGTCATCAATTCGCATACGCATGATATTTACGACGGGTATAACACCAATCTGGGCACGACGCGGCAGAACCCGGCCTCGATCACCCGCGATGTCTATAACAATTTGTATCTGGCGGCGTTTGTGCAGGACAAGATCGAACCGATCGCCGGGCTGCGGATCGTGCCGGGCGTGCAGCTGGTCAATTACGAAACCCGCTACGTCAATCAATCGCCGATCGCCGCGATCAACCTGCCGGGGGTGGGTTTCAATACCTATCCGAACACCAGCAAGGATTTCAACCGCGTGCAGCCCTCGCTCGGGGCGAGCTACGATGTGCTGCCCTGGGCGACGCTGTACGGCAATTTCGCCGTGACCTATCAGAACCCGACCGGCGGTAATTTCGCGAATAATCAGATCAACCTGCCGGCGCTGAAACCGGTCAAGAGCACCGATTATGAAATCGGCGTGCGGATGTTCCAGCGCGGCTTCCTCGGGCTCGACAGCGCATCGGCCGACATCAACTATTTCCGCGACGATCTCGAGGATGAAACCGTCGGCATCGCCAATCCGAACAACCCGACGCAGACCACGTTCGGCTTCGGTTCGGGACGCCTGCAAGGGGTGAACGCCTCGTTGAAGGCGAATTTCAATTTCCACTGGATGGCGTTCGCCAATCTTGGCTATCTGGATGCGCGCTACCTGACCTACACCGCGCCTTCGGGCAATGTGTATCAGAACCTGCCGGACCCGGCCTCGCCGCGCGATACCGCCAATATCGGCGTGCGGTATCAGGTGTTTGCCGGCGCCAACCTGATCGGCGCCAATCTGTGGGATCAGTATGTCGGCAAGCGCTATCTGTTCAACAACGCGATCGGCGCGCCGACGCATAATGCCATCGTGCCGTATAATCTGCTGAATGCCTCGATCACGCTGAAAACACCGTACCTTAACCGGTATGTCTCGCATCTCGGCGAGGTCGATGTGAGCTTCTACGCCACCAACCTGCTGGGGCGGAAATACAACGCGACCGAGTATATTTCGGCGGGCGGCTATTTCAACACGCCGACCGGCGCCTACGCCATCGCCAATCCGGGTGCGCCGCGCGCGTTCTACGGCACGGTGACGGTGAAGTTCTGAACAGGGCGACCTCCGCGCTCTCACAGAGGAGCGACGCGGAACGTTCGGATTTCGGGTTCCGAGTGCCCTTGCCTGGTTCGCCGGGCGGGGGCAAACTCGCCCGATGAGGGAAACAGTGACGGTTTGCGAGGTCGGCCCGCGCGACGGGTTGCAGATGGCGAAATCCATCATGACCACCGAGGCGAAATGCGCCTGGATCGCTGGATTGGCGGCAGCAGGGGTACGGGAAATCGAGGTCGGCAGTTTCGTGCCTGCCAGGCTGATCCCGCAGATGGCCGATACCGATGCGGTGGTGCGCTTCGCCAAAGGGATCGCGGGGCTTACCGTGGTGGCCCTGGCGCCCAATTTGCGTGGCGCGCAGGCGGCGGTGGCGGCCGGGGCGCACCGCGTCAGCGTGCCGGTTTCGGTGAGCGCGGGGCATTCGCGGGCGAATTTGAACCGATCACCCGACGAGCAGGTTGCGGTGGTGGGCGGCATCGTCGCGTGGCTGCGTGACAATGCACCGGGCGTGGAGTTGGAAGTGGCGTGCTCGACCGCGTTTGGCTGCTCGATCGATGGTGTCGTGCCGGAAACCGAGGTGGTGCGGATCGCGGCGGCGCTCGCGGCGCACGGGGTGTCGCAGATCGGGCTGGCCGATACCGTGGGCTATGCCAATCCGGCGCAGATCCGATCGGTGGTGCGGGCGGTGCGGGCCGAGATCGGGCCGGCGCTGGTCGGGCTGCATCTGCACGACACCATGGGGCTCGGCATCGCCAATGCGCTGGCGGGGCTGGAGGTCGGGATTCGCGATTTCGACGCGGCTCTGGCCGGGCTGGGCGGCTGCCCGTTCGCGCCGGGGGCTTCGGGCAATATCGTGACCGAGGATCTGGTGTTCATGCTGGAGAGCATGGGGTTTGCCACCGGCATCGATCTCGACGGGCTGATCGCGGCCCGCGCGCTGCTGCATCAAGGGCTGCCGGATGAGGCGATGCACGGACAGCTGGCCAAGGCCGGCATTCCCCGGATTTTCCAGCGCGCCGCATGAGTGCGACCCCGCTGGCTGGGCTGCGCGTGGTCGAATTCGCGCATATGGTGATGGGGCCGACCACCGGGTTGATCCTGGCCGATCTCGGCGCCGATGTGGTGAAGATCGAACCGACGCCGGCGGGTGACAACACACGGCGGCTGACCGGCTCGGGCATCGGGTTTTTCACCATGACCAGCCGCAACAAGCGCAGCGTCGTGCTCGATCTGAAATCGGCCGCGGGGCTTGAGGTGGCGCGCCGGTTGATCGCGCGGGCGGATGTGCTGACCGAGAATTTCCGGCCGGGCGCGCTCGACAAGCTCGGCCTGGGCTATGCCGATTGCGCGGCGGCCAATGCGCGGCTGATCTATTGTTCGCTGAAAGGGTTTCTGCCGGGACCGTATGAGCATCGCACCGCGCTCGATGAGGTGGTGCAGATGATGGGCGGGCTTGCCTACATGACCGGGCCGGTCGGCCAGCCGCTGCGGGCCGGATCGTCGGTGATCGATATCATGGGCGGCACCTATGGCGCGGTTGCGATCCTGGCCGCGCTGGCCGAACGCGAGCGGACTGGCAAGGGGCAGTTGGTACAATCGGGCCTGTTCGAATCGGTCGCGATGCTGATGGCGCAGCACATGGCGCAGGCGGCGATCACCGGCACCGAACCACCGCCGATGAGCGCGCGGGACGTCGCCTGGCCGGTTTATGATATTTTCGCGACGGCCGATGCCGGGCAGATTTTCATCGGCGTGGTGACCGATACGCAATGGCAGGTGCTGTGCACGGAATTCGGGCTCGATGCGCTGGCGCGCGATCCTGAGCTGACCACCCAGGCCGAGCGGCGGGCGGCGCGGCCGCGCACGCTGCCGGTGATCGCCGCCGCGTTCGGGCAGTTCACCAAGGCGGAGCTGGCGGCGCGCTGCGAGCGGTTGGGCCTGCCGTTCGCGCCGATCGCGCGGCCGGTGGAATTGTTCGACGATGCGCATCTGCGCGCCTCGGGCGGGTTGGTGGATGTCAGCCTGCCGGATGGCCGCGTGGTCGGGCTGCCGGGGCTGCCGATCAGCATGGCTGGGCAGCGGCCCGGTGTGCGGCGCGACGTGCCGCAGCCGGGGGCGGACACGCGCGCGGTGCTCCTTGAGCTGGGGTACGGCGAAGCGGACATCAGCGCGATGCGTGCGAGCGGGAGCGTGCTGGATTAGGTTTTGGTGAGCCGTTTGCGGTTCGCGGCGAGTTTTCGCTGATAGAGGCGGGTGATGCGGCCGGCGCCGCCGTCTGCGGTGCCGAGGGCGCGCAATGCGATCATCTGGCTTTCACCGAGCGCGCGGAGTTTTTCATTGACCATCAGGCTCGCCTCCGCCTGGCCGGCGGCACCGCCGGTGGCGATTTTGGCGAGGCGCAGGGCGATGATCGCCTGGGCATCGAGCGTCATGCGGGTGGTTTGCCACATGAGGTTGAGGCCATAGTGTCCCGTCGCAGTGATTACGACTCCTTGATTGATGGCGTGGGGTAGGATTTGGCCATCTTCACTCTTGCCTGATCTGTGGAGAACATCCAGCGGA
>NZ_NCJX01000180.1:0-1137 GCF_002282635.1 Acidiphilium sp. 34-64-41
AGGCGGCCATCCGCCTCGGTCTTCTGAATACGGAGCAATCGGAAGCGTGCTTTGGCAAGCGCTGCGAGGGCTGCGGCATCAATGGATGAAACCTTCCCCCGGCTGCGGGCAAGACGATCAAAGGCGTTCGAGCCGCTGGCAGAGGGTTGCGACACGAGCAGGTCGGCCGACAGCAATATCGCATCCGCCATCATCGCTATTATCCGGTGTTCCGCAATGGAGGAGTGCGGCTGCTCGCGTGGTGCCCATTTTCGCATGAGAGCGTCGGCACGACCCGGGGCCACGAAATCGATCGCCGCCGTAAAAAATTCTTGAAGCCGCGCGTGGAGCCCTGGTGAAGAAGACATAGTCCGTGCTGTCGCAGGCATAATTCACTCCCGGATGAATTTCGGAGTTTAGCAAGCCCTGTATCGAGTCGCATACCCGCTGAGCCATAGCGATCAGGGCGATCGGGTGAAGAAGTAGGTGACAAACCGATGATGCGCTTAATCTATGCGTGTCCTCGATTGCTTGATAGGGGACAGCCATGGACGAGACGACACAGGACGGTGGCAAGGTCTTCGCACCCCTACATGCCAAGACGGCCCTCAATGCCTCGCGTGGTCTTGGCCCAATTCTTCCGCATGATAGAGGCGTTATCATGCGGAAGAATCACGGCGAAGGAGACACGAATTCGCAGTGGCAGTAGGCCATTCCAGCTACACGACCCGAAGGACACGCTCACGCCCGATAGCCCCGTTGTCCCTGACATATTCGCCGGCCTCATCCTCTCCCCCCAGCGTGACATACCCGTCCCGTGAGGCAACCAGCGGACGTCGTCCGGACAGGATCTCAGGGACATAGCTGTTTTCCGACCAGGCTGCTCCCGCCAGACTGTCCGCTTCCGGACTTTCCTCCCGAAAAGCCAGTAGCGCCCGCGTATAGAGCCACATCGCGGTACCGTCGTCTTCGAACTGGCCCAACAACTGTTTCAGGGCAGCCGTAAGGCCGAGCGCCAGAAGATAGCCGGCCAGCAGATAGCGGATACCCTGGTTATCGTTCGGGTTGAGTTCCAGCATCGCCTGGCAATGCCCGATCGCTTCCTGATGCTGGCCCGTCGCCCAGAGCGCGACCGCGAGACCTTGCCGGGCCCGCATA
>NZ_NCJX01000017.1:0-90226 GCF_002282635.1 Acidiphilium sp. 34-64-41
GGCGGCGCCGAGGCGCCAACCTATGCCCAGCTTTATTCGGGAGCATGGGTCCACCCCACATGTAGTGGGTGTCTGACTTAACCGGATAGGCACGGAATTCACGAGTTTTCCGACGGTTTTACTGTTAACGACGTTGTTACGACTATCGCTTGATGTCGCATCGACCCGCCAGATCTTATCGCATGGCAGCGAAGGCGTTGACGCCGCCGGGCATGTGATTGCGGCGTTCGGTGGCTTTCTGATGGGTGGGGACCTCCTGATCGGTTTGATCGTGTTCGCGATTTTGCTGGTCGTGAACTTCATCGTCATCACGAAGGGTTCGACCCGCATCGCCGAAGTTGCTGCCCGCTTCACGCTCGATGCAATTCCGGGCAAACAGATGGCGATCGATGCCGAAATGAACTCCGGCGCGATCAATGAAGCGACGGCGCGGCGCAAGCGTGCAGAGCTTGAGCAGGAGAGCGGCTTCTACGGCGCGATGGATGGCGCGGCAAAATTCGTCCGCGGTGATGCGATTGCGGCGTTGATCATCACCTCGATCAATATCGTCGGCGGGTTTGTGATCGGGGTCGCCCAGAAGGGCATGAGTGTCCACGACGCAGCATCGGCGTTCACCACATTGTCGATCGGTGAAGGTCTGGTCTCGCAAATTCCGTCTTTGCTGGTCTCGGTTGCTGCGGGAATCGTGGTGACCAAAGGATCGGCCGAGGGCAGCGCTGATACCGCGCTGGTCGCACAGCTCGGCCGCTCGCCGAAGCCGCTTGGGATTGTGGCGGCGGCAGCGCTGGCGCTGGCGGTAGTGCCCGGCCTGCCGTTCGTGCCCTTTGCGCTACTCTCCGGGCTGGCCGGTTGGGCTTCATGGCATCGCTGGCAGCACCCCATCGTGGTGGAGAGCGCGCCCGAACCACTACCGGTGGAGCCGGGTGAAGCGCCGATCACCGACGCGCTCAAGATCGATCAGATCCGGCTGGAGTTGGGGTATGGCCTGTTGATCCTGGCCGGTGGCGATACACCGAAGCTTACCGAGCAGATCAAATCGCTACGCCGGTCGATCGCGACCGAAATGGGCTTCATACTTCCCGCTGTCCGCATTCAGGACAACATGCAGCTGGCGGCAGACACCTATTCGATCAAAATCAAGGAAATCGAGGCGGGCTCCGGCAAATTGCAGGCGACCAGACTGCTCGCCATGACCGCCAACGGCACGTTGCCGGACGTTCCGGGCGAGCGCACGACCGAGCCCGCCTTCAACCTGCCAGCAATCTGGATTGATCCGTCCGACCGTGAGCTGGCACGCACCAAGGGGTGCACCGTGGTCGATCCGGCCAGTGTTCTGACCACGCATCTCACGGAAGTCGTCAAGGAGAACATGGCGGAAATGCTTTCGTTTACCGAGACGCAAAAGCTGCTTGACGATCTGCCGCGCGAGCAGCAACGGCTGGTCACCGAGCTCATCCCGAGTCAGTTGACCGTCGGCGGCGTGCAGCGGGTATTGCAGGCGCTGCTGGCCGAGCGGGTATCGATCCGGGACCTGCCCACGATTCTAGAAGGCATTCATGAGGCGTGCGCGACGCAGATCAAGGGCGTGGCAGCCGTTGCCGCGCATGTACGGATGCGGATGGCACGTCAGCTGACCGATGCGAATTTAAGTCCGCGCGGCTATCTGCCGCTCGTGGTGATCGGCCCTGAATGGGAAACCGAACTGACTGAAGCGCTGGTCGGGCCGCCGGAGGCGCGTCAGCTGGCTCTGCCGCCGGGCCGCCTCGCCGATTTCATGCGCCGTGTCACCCAGGTATTCGAATCGGTCGCCGCCGAAGGTGAAACGCCCGTGCTGCTGACCAGCGCGCCGCTGCGTGCGCACATCCGCGCGATCATCGAGCGGATGCAACCATCAACGCCCGTCCTAGCACAAACCGAAGTATTTCCGCGTGCACGGATCAGAACCTTGGGAGCCCTATAAATGCGCGTGAAACTGATCAGAGCCGCCTCGATGCGGCTGGCATTCGCGGAAGCCCACCGATTGATGGGACCGGAAGCGCTGATTCTGCAAAGCCGCACTGTCGGGGACGAGGTTGAGATTTCAGTCGCGACCGATGCCGAGGAGACGCTCGATCATTGCGAACAATGGGGCGATGCGCTTGCGTTTCATAAGGTCCCAACTCGACTGGCCGAACGGTGGCGCAATCAGGCACCGGATACCGCAGTGGCGAGCACGTTCCGGTTTGGCGGGGTCGGCTACGAACAACCCTTGTTGCTGGTTGGACCGCCGGGTGCCGGCAAAACGATGACCACGGTAAAACTGGCAACACGCCTCGTGCTTGACGGGATCCGGCCGACCGTGATCAACGCCGATCAGAACCGGGCTGGCGCCGCAGCACAACTCGCCGCCTTGTGTCGCATTCTGAAGGCGCAATTCATCGATACGGCAGCGCCTGACCAAGCGCGCCGACGACGCAGCAAATCCGGCCCCACGCTGATCGATCTGCCGGGTATGGACCCTTTCAACGAGACCGATATGGCAACGTTGACACACATGATTGCGCAGGTCTCCGGTGTCGCAGCGCTCGTGCTGCCGGCTGGGCTCGATGTGCAGGATAGCGCGGATATGGCGGCGCGGTTTCATGCCGCCGGCGCGACCATGCTGATTCCAACTCGGCTCGATCTGACGCGCCGGCTTGGCGGCATGATTGCCGCCGCCGAGGCTGCTCCGTTGATCCTGAGCCATGCCGGTACGTCAGGCTCGGTTACGGATGGACTCGAGCCGATGACACCGGCATTCCTGACCCGGCGCCTGCTCAATCGGAACAGCAAGGAAGCGGTCGCGCATGCCGCATGAACTGGGCGATGCGGTCGGCGATCAGATGACAATGCCGAGCGCGGCGGCACTGTTCGTCCCGCCCCCTTTGCAAGGCACAAGGCCTAGGCTGATCGCGCTGGCGTCTGGCAAAGGCGGCGTTGGCAAGACCTGGCTGAGCCTGACGCTCGCTCAGGCGCTCAGCGGGCGACGGCGGCGGGTTCTGGTGTTCGATGCCGATTTCGGGCTGGCCAATGCCGACATTCAACTCGGGCATCTGGCGGGGCTCGATCTCGCCGAGCTTATGCGCGACGGCACCGATTTACGCGAAGGCGTGACCAAGGTCGCGCAAGGCGGCTTCGATCTGATTGCCGGGCAAGCCGGGTCTGGCGCGCTGGCGGGGGTTTCGATCGAGCAGATTACGGCTCTGCTCGATAGACTGGCGGCACTGTCGAGCGATTACGACGTAATCCTGTTCGACCTTGGCACGGGGGTCGAACCGGTGACCCGACACGTCGCGGCCTATGCCGATACCGTGATTCTCGTGACGACCGAAGACCCTTCCAGCCTCACGGATGCCTATGCCGTTCTGAAACTGCTCAAGCGCGATCGTCTGGCGATGGATCGCACGGTCGATGCGCGGATCGTGGTCAATCAGACCCAATCCGAACCGGCGGGCAAGCGGGCGCATGCCGCCCTGGCGCGCGCCGCGCGTGGGTTTCTGCGGCTCGATCCGCCCTTGTTGGGCACGATCGGGCGTGATGAGCGGGTGGCCGAAGCGATCCGCTCGCAGCGCCTGCTGCTATCGCAATTTCCCCAATCTGCCGCGGCGGGCAGCGTGATGGCGATTGCCCGGCGGTTGCTGGCACGATGAGGGGTGTGTCGGATGAACCGAGTCAGTCGTCGGGGTGGCGGGCCAGCGGGTGGTGCGCATCGATCAGCCGTTGCAGGCGTTCGGCGAGAACATGGGTGTAGATTTGTGTGGTCGAGATATCGGCATGGCCCAGCAGGGTTTGCAGACTGCGCAAATCCGCCCCGCGCGCCAACAAATGCGAGGCGAAGGAATGGCGCAGCACATGCGGCGACAGGCGCGCAGGGTCGATACGCGCCTGCAGGGCGATGCGTTTGAGCAGCAGAGCAAAGCCCTGGCGGGTCATCGCGGTGCCGGCGGTGCGGCCGGGAAACAGGAAGCGCGCGCCTTTCGGATGGGCGGCGCGCAGCTCGGCGGCGGCGGTGCGCGCGGCCGATGAGAGGGGCACGATCCGCTCGCGGCCGCCTTTGCCCTTGATCAGCAGCAACACCGCATCGGTCGACAGGGCGGTCGCTGGCAGGGCCAATAATTCGGAGATGCGCATGCCCGACGCGTAGAGCATTTCAAGACCGGCCCGTGCGACGCGGGCCTGGGCTGCCGGCAGGCTGGCGGCAGCGGCCAGCAGCGCATCGACCTCCGCCTCGCTCAAAAAGCGGGGTATGGTTGCGGGCAGCCGTGGTGCGGGTGACAGGGCGGTCGGGTCATCGGCGCGTTGACCATCGCGCAGCAGAAAGCGCTGGAATTGCCGCAGCGACGACAGGCGCCGCGCCTGCGTCCGGGCGGACAGGCCAAGGCCCGCGAGTTCGGCGAGGTAGGCGGTGACGATTGCCGTATCGGCCGCCGCCGGACCAATGCCGCGTGCAGCACAGAATGCGGCAAAGCCAGCCAGATCGGCCTGATAGGCCATGATAGTGTTACTTGCGGCGCCACGCTCGGCCGCCATCGATTCCAGAAACGCCTCGATATGTCGCTCTACCGTCATACGCCGAGTGTGGTAAGCCGCGCGGACCATGCTCGACAAGTCCGACACCCCGACATCCGAAAATCAATCCGGCCCGATTGCGCGGGAGCGGCGCAGTATCGTGCTGGTCGGGCTGATGGGGGCGGGCAAATCGGCCATCGGCCGGCGGCTGGCGGCGCGACTTGGCTTGACATTCCACGACTCCGACCTCGAAATCGAGGCGGCTGCGGGCCTCAGCATTGCCGATATTTTCGCCCAGCATGGCGAGGCGCATTTCCGGACCGGTGAACGGCGCGTGATTGCGCGGCTGCTGGCCGATGGCCCGATCGTGCTGGCGACCGGCGGCGGCGCCTTCATGGATGAGGCGACCCGCGCCTTGATCGCATCCTGCGGCATTTCAGTGTGGTTGCGGGCACCGGTGCCGGTGCTGCTGCGCCGCGTGGCGGGCCGCACGCATCGGCCGCTGTTGAACGCCGGCGATCCGGCCGAGATCCTCACCCGGCTTTCCGCGCTCCGCGCCCCGGTCTATGCCCAAGCCCACATCATCATCGACAGTTCCGAGGACCCGCCCGATATGACCACCGATACCGTCCTGGCCGCCCTGGATCGTTTCGCGCCGCCTCGATCGATCCCGGTCGCGTTGCCGGATGCGCCGTATGAGGTGGTGATCGGGCGCGGGCTTCTCAAAGGCGCCGGCGCGCGGCTGGCGTCCGCCCTGCCGCAGCTTCGGGTGATCGTGGTGACCGATGAGCATGTCGCGGCCGCGCATCTGCCCATACTCGCGGCATCGCTCGATGATGCCGGCTTCACGCATGACACGCTGGTGGTGCCGCCCGGCGAAAGCTCCAAGAGCCTCGCGCGATTTGCCGCACTGATCGAGGATATTCTGGCGTTGAAACCCGAGCGGCAGACTGCGATCGTCGCCTTGGGCGGCGGCGTCATCGGGGATCTGGCCGGCTTTGCCGCCGCGGCGACGCTGCGCGGCCTGCCGTTCGCCCAGATCCCGACCTCGCTGCTGGCGCAGGTGGATTCCAGCGTGGGCGGCAAGACCGGGGTGAATTCGCGCCATGGCAAGAATCTGATCGGCGCGTTCCATCAGCCGCGACTGGTGATTATCGATAGCGATACGCTGGCGACACTGCCGCGCCGCGAGGCCGCGGCGGGCTATGCCGAGATCGTCAAGGCCGGGCTGATCGCGGATGCCGATCTTTACGAATGGTGCGAGGCGAACGGTGCCGCGCTGCTCGATGGCGATCAGGCCTTGCAGGAACAGGCGATCGGCCGCGCCGTCGCCTTCAAGGCTTCGGTCGTGGTTGCCGACCCGCATGAGACGGCGCCGAACGATGGCCGCGCGCTGCTGAACCTGGGGCATAGTTTCGCTCACACGTTCGAGGCGGAAACCGGCTACGGCCCTGCCCTGCTGCATGGCGAGGCGGTGGCGATCGGGCTGGTCTGCGCGTTCGATCTGTCGGCACGGCTGGGGCATTGCGATCCGGAAATTGCGCGCCGGGTATCCGCGCATCTCGCACAGGTCGGCTTGCCGCACCGGATCGATGGCTGGGCCGCCGCCGCGCTGATCGAGCACATGCAGCGCGATAAAAAGATGCGGGACGGCCGGCTCTCGTTCGTGCTGGCGCGCGGCATCGGTGCGGCGTTCACCAGCCGCGCGGTGCCGGCGGATGCGGTGCGCGAAACCCTGCTGGCCTGCGGGGCGGTGTAGAAACATGTACACCCCGCCGGCGTTTCGCGAAGACGATCCCGCGATCATCGCCGGCATCATGCGCGCGGCGCGCCTGCCAATTCTGGTCTCGGCCGGGGCTGACGGGATCGAGGCGACGCATCTGCCGCTGACCTGGCAGGAGGCACCGGCGCCGCACGGCCGGCTGATCGGCCATCTGGCCCGGGGCAATCCGCAATGGAAATCGCTCCGCCGGGGTGCCCAGGCGATGGCGCTGTTTCAGGCGCATGATTTCTATGTCTCGCCCAATTGGTACGAAACCAAGCGCGAGACCGGCAAGGTGGTGCCGACCTGGAATTACGAGGCGGTGCACGCCTATGGCGCGGTCGAGATCATCGAGAATGCGCAGGGTCTGCACGACATCGTGACGGCCCTGACCGATCTGCATGAGGCGCGTCAGCCGAAACCATGGCGGGTGGATGATGCGCCGGATGATTACGTGGCATCGCAACTCAAGGGCATCGTCGGGATCGTGATGGTGATCGACCGGCTGATCGGCAAGCGCAAGCTCAGCCAGAACCGCCCGGTGGCGGATCGGTTGGGCGTGATCGCCGGGCTCGAGGCGGCGGGCGATGCTTCGTCGGCGGGGTTGCTGCGTTCGGTGGAACCAGCGGCGGATCGACCTGGCCCAGGACCCAACCTTCCACCGCGCGGATAACCGGATCGTCCGGAATACCATCCGAAGCACCGCCGATCACGCGGATGATCGCGAGCACGCCGAGCAGGCAATCGAACCGATCTTCGCCGTCGGGCTTGGCGCCGAACCCATCGTCCAACATGGCGGCCAGTTCACCGGTCGGGGTCGCACCCAGCCGGGTCATCACGGCGCCGATCGGCGCGGCGAGCGCGGCGCGGTCGGATTGGCGGCGCTTGCTGCCGGGCAGTTTCAAACCGAGTTGGACCAAGGCCTCCGCCGGGTAGGTTTCGGCCAGCGCGATGCCGCCCGGGCGGAGCAGATCGGTGAACCTGCCCTCATAGGGCCAGATGGCGATCGGGATCGCCTGTGCGAAGCCTGGGATCAGGCAATCCCGCCAAGCCGCCAGGGCCGCCTTGCCGCATTGATTGGCACCCATGGTCCAGAACATCGCGGCACCCGCCGGACGATGTCGGGTCTGGCGGTCCGCCGCGCGGCGCAACGCGCTGGCATCGCTCAGCCCCAGGGCAGCGGCGAGCCGCGCCATCTGCCCGGCACCGGCAACGCTCGATTTGGGATAGAACGGCCGCGCAAGGCTGACCTCATCGAGCGAGGCGCAGGGTTGGAACAGCGCCGCATCCGGGCTGAGCCGACGCAGCCAGGCAGCGAAGTTCGGGATACCCGCGCGTGCGGCATAGGCCCGCGGCAGCCCCAGCGGAAAATCCACCCCCAGAGCGATCGGTGCGTGGTTCGCTTCGCCCGCCAGTCGCGCGAGCAGGGTTGCGGAGTCCGCAACCGGTTCCGGCGCGGCGATCCGCCAGGCACCGTCGTAGCGCGCCTTGCAGATCCAGCGCTTACGGGGATCGACGCTCCAATCGGCGTGGGCGGCCAGCATGACCGGAAATTGTAACAAAGCTGCCATCGACCTGCCATTTATCGGTTGTTATGTCGCGGCGGACATAAGGATAGGATTGCAGAATGGAACCGCGCTACCGACCGTTCGCCCAAGCGCTGCACTGGCTGATCGCGATTTCAGTGATCGGGCTGATCATTGCCGGCTTGATCGTGCATTATAACTGGATTCCAAAACCGGGGCGGCTCACGCTGGCGCTGCTGCACATCAGCGTCGGGCTCACGATCCTGGTGCTGATGCTGGTACGCCTCGCCTATCGGTTGGGCCGCACCCCGCCGCAGTTGCCGGAAACCATTGCGCCGCATGAGCGGGCGCTGGCCGCCGCCGGACATTGGAGTTTCTACGCGCTCATCGTGGCCATGCCGATTTTCGGGGTGCTGTTCGTCGAGGGCGCGGGCCGGCCGGTCAAATGGTTCGGTCTGTTCAGCCTGCCGCAACTCGTCGGCAAAAGCCGCGCGATCCACCATGATTTCGCGTTTCTGCACTTCTGGGGCGGCATCGCGCTGATCGTGCTGCTGGTCGTGCATGTTGGCGCGGTGATCGCGCATGAACGGCGCGGCCAGCGGATCTTGATCCGGATGATGCCGCGCCGGTCACACTGACGGCATCATCGGTGATAGCCGGCCGCCAAGGCGCAACGGATCGATCCGCAGCGCCTTGCCATCGGCGCCGGTTTCGATCACCGCACCGCAGATGGTCGCCTCGCCATCTGCCGGGTGCAGGCGTTCGCCCGGCATCTTGCGGGTGAAGCGGGCGATCGCCGGGGCTTTGCCCATGCCGATCACGCTGTCGTAATCGCCGCACATGCCGACATCCGCCATAAACGCGGTGCCGCCGGGCAGCACCTGGTGGTCGGCGGTCGGGCAATGGGTATGGGTGCCGAGCACGGCACTGACCGCACCATCGAACGCATGGGCGAAGGCCATTTTTTCGCTGGTCGCCTCGCCGTGGAAATCGATCAGGATGGCGGCATGGGTCACGCCGAGGCGGGCGCGCGCGAGGATCGTTTCGGTGGCGCGAAACGGGCAATCCATCGCGTCCATGAACAACCGGCCCATCGCCTGCAGGATCAGCACGCGCCGGCCATCCGCCAGCGTGATGTCGACCGCACCCTCACCGGGCGTGCCGGGCGGGTAGTTCATCGGGCGGATCAAGCGTTTCTGCTGAGCGATGTAGGGAATGATTTCCTTGCGGTCCCACGAATGGTTGCCGAGGGTGATGGCATCGGCGCCTTCGGCGAAAATCGCCTCCGCCATATCGGGTGCCAGGCCGAACCCGTGCGAGGCGTTCTCGGCATTGACCACGGCAACATCGATTTTCAGGTCGCGCCGCAACCCCGGCAGAGCCGCCACGACCGCGTCGCGGCCGGTGCGGCCCATCACATCGCCCAGAAACAGAATTCTCATCGTCACTCCTTATCCGCAGTGGCGGTAAGGCGTGCGACCGGTTTGGGCAAGCGCGGATCAGGCGGATTCGAGCACGTGCAGGATGCGGTTGGCGATCAGATCCTTCGACTTGGCGGCGTACGCCGCCATGTGCGGCGTCTTGACATGGGCGGACAGCGCCTCCTTGGTGGCCCATTTTTCGATCACGACATAGCTGTCCGGCCCGAAATCGGCCGAGGCGATGGCGTGATCGGTATCGATCGCCGGCGCGTATTCGATGCAGCCGTCTTCGGCATGGACCATTGGCATCACCGCGTGGAACGCTTCGAGCAGTTCGGCGCGCTTGCCGGGCTTGGCGGTAAGAATGGCAAGGACGTGGATCATGAAACTCTCCGGTTTAGGCGCTGGCGTGGTTGAGGGAGTCGATATCGGCTGGCGACAGGGTCAGTGACGCGGCCTTGATCAGATCGTCAAGCTGCGCCGTGCTGGTCGCACTCGCGATCGGCGCGGTGATGCTGGGGCGAGCGATCAGCCAGGCGATCGCGACCTGACCCGGGGTGGCGTGATGGCGCGCCGCGATATCATCGAGGGCTGCGAGAATCTGCTTGCCCTGCGGGTTGAGATATTTCTTGACGCCCGCGCCGCGCGGGCTCGCGGCAAAATCGCCTTCGTTGCGGTACTTGCCGGTCAGAAAACCGGCCGCGAGCGCGAAGTAATTGATCACGCCGAGGTGCTCGGCGACGCACAGCGGTTCGAGCTCGGCCTCGTAGCCCGGGCGCTCGACCAGATTGTAATGCGGCTGGAGCGATTGGTAGCGCGGCAGGCCGAGGCGCTCGCTCGTCTCCAAAGCCTCCTTGAGACGCGGCGCGGTATAATTCGAAGCGCCGATCGCGCGCACCTTGCCTTGCTCGATCAACATGGCGAAGGCCTCCAGCGTCTCCTCCAGGGGGGTATCGGTCTCGTCGGCGTGCGCCTGATAGAGATCGATCACATCGGTCTTCAGGCGTTGCAACGACGCATCGGCGGCGGCGAGGATTGTGGGTTTGGAGAGTTTCCTGCCATCCGCGCCGGTCATCATGCCGACCTTGGTGGCGATCAGCATCTCGCTGCGGGCACCGGTCCGGGCCAGCCAGCTGCCGATCACGGTTTCGGACTCGCCGCCTTTATGGCCCGGTGCCCAAACCGAATACATATCGGCCGTGTCGATCGCGGTCAGGCCGGCGTCACGCAACCGGTCCAGCAGGGCGAACGAGGTGGCTTCATCGGCGGTCCAGCCGAACACGTTGCCGCCGAACATGATGGGCGGCAGGGAGAGGCCGGAGGTGCCGAGTTGTTTGTGGTTCATGCTGCGATTCCATGGTTGTGGTTGCACGCAACATGGTCAGACCGGCGGCGGAGGGCAAGCCGCCGCTCAGCGGGGGGGCTCCGCAACCGCCCGTTCTAGCACCTCGCGGATGAACCGCGTGTAGGGGATGCCGCGCGCCGAGGATCGTTCCTTCACCGCATCGAGCAAGGACTGCGGCAGGCGCATGTTGATCTGCGCAGCCTTGGGCTCGAATTCGAAATGGACCGGTTTGAACTGGCTGAAATCGAGGTCCGACAAATCCTGGTCGAGCAGGGCTTCGGCGTCCTGGTCGGTACGGAGGTCAGGGATTGGTCTGCTCATAGCGGGTAACTTCCTTGGCGTGCATGTATCGGGCGCTGATCGGGCGGATGGTTTGATGATCGCCCGACCGGCGCAGTGTGAAGACGATGAACAAGGGCCGGTTGTCGGCACCATGCCCCATGGCAATGAAGCGCTGTTCGGCGTCGGCAGGATCGATCGCGGGCGCGATCCGAGGCGTTGCGGCGAAGGCGGCTTCGATTTCGGCGATCGATACACCGTGTTTCTGACATTTGTCGTGATTGCCTGCGTCCCAGTCGAACCGCGTCATCATCGATTGACAATGCCTTAGAGTATAGAGATTTGTATATACAAATGCAAGACTAAACGGAATTCTTATTCCACCAGCCTGACCGGCGCGAGGTCGGACCAGCGATCGATCGGGTCGGGGTTTTCGGGATGGGCGATGCCGCCGAGGTGGCGGATCACGCCGGCGACGGCGTTGAGCGCCGTGGTAACGGCACCTTCGGCCCAGCCGGCGGTCCAGGAAATATCGTCGCCGGCGAGGAAGATGCCGCGATGGGGTTCGGGCAGGTCGTCCTGGACGAAATGGCTGAACAGACGGCGCTGGTAGCGGTAATGCCCGGGCAGATTGGCCTTGAACGCGCCCATGAAATTAGGGTCGGACTCCCAGGACACCGTGATCGGTGCGCCGATGATGTGTTGCGCGATATCGAGCGTCGGATAGATCTGGCGCAGGCTGTGCAGCATCAGGCGGACCCGGTCGTCGAGCGGCAGGGCGAGCCATTTCAGCGCATCGTCGCTCCAGGTGTAGGACAGGCAGATCACACCGGGCTTGTCCTCGCCATTGTCGAGCAGGTAGGTGCCGCGGGTCAGCCGGTCAGACAAGGTCATGCTCAGCGCGTGTTCGCCAGTGGCGGGATCGACATCGCGCCAGAACGGGCGGTCAACCATGACGAAGGTTTTCGAGGATTGCATGTAATGGGTGCGTTCCATCGCCATCCAGAGATCGTGATGGAACAGGGATTCGCTGCAATCGATCCGCGCCGAGAGCAGCCAGACCTGGCAGGTGACGATGACGGCATCGTATTCGGTGGTGGTGCCGTAGCGATCGGTGATCGCAAATTTTTTCGTGGTGCCGGGCGCGATTTTCGCGACACCGGGTTTCGGCACATGATTGTGCAGCGACGCCAGCGACGTGCCGGAAGGCCAATGCGCCATCACCTCCGGCACCAGCGCCCAGAGGCGGCGCGGCAATTGTTCGACCCCGCCGACCACGAGGCGATGCTCGTCATCCGCGCCGGTCGCGACGACGCGGAGAATTTCGAGGATGGAATTCGGAAAATCGGTATCCCAGCCGCCGGTGCCGAAGCCGACCTGGCCGAACATCTCGCGTGCCCGAAAGCCGAGTTCGCGGAACGCCTTGGAATTCGCGATGAAGCCGGAAAAACTCTCCTCATCGAGGCTTTCGACCAGATGATGCCAGAGCCGTTTGATGGTCGCCACATCGCGCGCCCGGATCGCGGCGGTGAGCTCGCCGTAATGCGCGCCTTCTTCCAGCGCCTCGGCCCAGGCGCGTTCGACCTCGGCAAACCGTTTCGGCAGATCATCCTTGGTGCGGGCATAATGTTTGACGCCGCCCAGTTCGATCACCGTGGAGGGCGTATCAGGCGCCAGCGGATTTGGGAAACCGATCGTCTCGATGCCGACCTTGTCGAAATAGTGAAATAATGCGCGCGACGAGGGCGGGAAGCGCATGGCGCCGAGTTCGGCATAGGCCCCTGCCCCGTCCTTGAACGGCTCGGAGCGCAGCCGCCCGCCGATCCGGTCGCTTTCGAACAGGACCGGTTTGAGCCCGAGTTTCATGAGTTCATGGCCGGCGACGATGCCGGCGATACCGGCACCGATGATCGCGATTTCAGTGCCATGCGCGGCGGCGGGCACCGTGCCAAGCCCCGCCCGATGGGAAAGGAAATCATCATAGGCGAACGGGAAATCAGGGCCGAACATGGTAATCGGGGCGGTCATGCGGTCAGGCTCCGATAAAGCTGGGGGCGGCGGTCGGCCAGTAGCGGGTCGCGGGTGCGGATGAGCGCATGCTGAAATGGATCGAGCGTCGCCATGATCAATGCCGGCCCGGCCGCCGCTTTGGCGAGGACCCGGCCATCCGGCCCGCAGATCGAGGATTTACCGAGATAGGCGAGGCCGTCCTCGCTGCCGCAATGATTGGCGTAGGCGATGAAGACCTGATTTTCATAGGCGCGGGTCGGGATGACATGATCGGCCACGACATCGTAGGGCGGCATCAGCGCGGTTGGCACCAGGATCAGATCGGCCCCGGCCACCGCGAGGGCGCGGGCGGTTTCGGGGAATTCGATGTCGTAGCAAATGGCGAGCCCCAGTGTGACGCCGCGCCAGGCGACCACGGGAAACCCGGCACCCCGAACCGCGAACATCGCCCGGTCGAGCTCGCCGAACAAATGGATTTTCCGATAGGTCAGCAGGATTTCGCCCGCCGCATCGATCAGCGCGGCGCTGTTGGCGACGCCACTATCGACGATCTCCGGAAAACCGAGGCAGAGCGCGATGCCGTGCGCGCGGGCGATCGCGCGGAGTTTCGCGAAACCTGGGTCCTCGACGCTCATGGCGAGGGTGCGCGCCCGATCCGGGCCAAGATTATAGCCGGTGCAGAATAATTCCGGCAGCACCAGAAGGTCCGCATGGCGCTGGCTGGCCGCGCGCGCGGTGGCATCGAGCAGGGCAATCGCCGCGTCCGGGTCGGCGAAACATCCCTCGGTCTGGCAGATCGCGATGGTCAGGGTCATGGCTTGGGAATAGGCGGCGTCTCCGGCGGAGGCAACGCCCGCGCCGGAGACGTGATCGGATCGCGGCCGTTACAATGCGTTGAGCACCAGATGCGCGCCTTTCTGGGCGATCGCACCCATCCGGGCACCCTGGCTGCCGGAGGCCATGACGATGTCGCCCGGCGCAATCAGGTCGCCGGCTTCATGAAAGAAATCATCGCGATCGAGCGCGGACAGCGCATCGTCGCCGGTGCGATAGTGCCACAGGGTGAAGCCATTGGCATAGGCGAGGACGGACAGGTTGCGCAGGGTGAAGGCCATGGTCAGATCTCCTTTGGGTCGACGGTTGATGATGGTTGGGTCGAAAATAAGAAAGTAATCCTATCGTTCGGAAAATTTTTTTCGGGAACGACCGGCATGCCAAGATCGAACCCGGCAACGATGCCGCGCGCGCGCAGCGCCTGTTCCAGTTCGGCGAGGGCGTAGCGCCATTGTCGCCAGTCGCTGCGATCCGACCCGCTGCGCCGGTCCGGCGCGCGGCCACGGTCGCCCCACACGCGCAGCACACGGGCGTGCACCAGGTCGATCCGGCGGGCGCGATACAGACGATCGAGACAGGTCAGGATCGTCTCCGGCGTGCAGGGCCGCGAGCGGTCATGCGGCAGCGGCGTGCCGGCGCGACGTGCCGCGAGACATCCGGCGGTCCAAAGCCAGGCGCGCTCGGCGGAGGCGAAGGGCTTGATCTGATGGATCGGTCTGGCAGGGCCTGGGTCTGCTTTTGTGGTCGTCATCGTGGCCTCCGGTGTGAACATAACAAGAACATACTAACCGGAGGTTGTATTGCCCGCAAGAGAAAAACGGAGTTTTTTCCTATTTATCTCTTTCCAACCCGCTAAAATCCGTTAAGAACAAGATGATGCGACACGAAGATATCTGGCGCGCGATCGATACGCTGGCAGCCGAGCGCGGACTGTCGACCTCGGGTCTGGCGCGCAGCGCAGGGCTCGACCCGACCAGCTTCAACCCCTCGAAACGGCGCGGTTCCGATGGCAAACTGCGCTGGCCATCCACCGAAAGCATCGCCAAAATCCTGATGGCGACCGGCTCGGGGCTCGATGCCTTTGCCGGTCTGGTGCTGGGCGCGCGCACCTTGCCGCCGGCGCGTGCCGCCGCGCGCCGCGTACCGGTGATCGGCCTGGCGCAAGCCGGCCAGGACGGTTTTTTCGACGATGCCGGCTACCCGGCCGGCGGCGGTTGGGATCATGTGGCGCTGCCGCGCACGGAGGCGGCGCTTGCCGATGATCCGCACGCGTTCGGCCTGACGATTCACGGGAATTCGATGGAACCGGTCTACCGCGAGGGTGACATCATTGTGGTGTCGCCCGCCGCACCGGTCCGGGCCGGCGACCGGGTGGTGGTGCGCACCGGCGCGGGCGAGGTCATGGCAAAACTGCTGCAGCGGCGCAACGCGCAGCGGGTGGAACTGGCGAGTTTCAACCCCGATCACAAATTGCTGGTTTTTCCGGCCGACCAGATCGCGGCGATCCACCGCATCGTCTGGGCCACCCAGTAGCGCGACGTCACGACCCGGCAAGCCGGCACTTTGCGCCGGCACCGCGTTTCTGTATGCAGTCACCCATGCGATTGCCGACACGCCACCTTCTGGGAATCGAAAACCTCCATCCCCGCGATATTTCGGCGCTGTTGGACCTCGCGGAGAGCTACGCGCTGCTCAACCGCTCCGGCAAGACCCGGCGCGACGTGCTGCGCGGGCGGACGCTGATCAACCTGTTTTTCGAGGACAGCACCCGCACCCGCACCAGCTTCGAACTGGCCGGCAAGCGTCTTGGGGCGGATGTCATCAACATGTCGGTCTCGACCTCCTCGGTCTCGAAGGGCGAGACGCTGCTGGATACCGCCGCCACGCTGAACGCCATGAACTGCGACCTGCTGGTGGTGCGCCATAAGGCATCCGGCGCGCCGGCCCTGCTGGCGCAGAAGGTCGATGCCGCGGTGATCAATGCCGGCGATGGCATGCACGAACATCCGACCCAGGCGCTGCTCGATGCGCTGACGATCCGCCGCCACAAGGGCACGCTCGAAGGGCTGACCATCGCGATCTGCGGCGATATCGCGCATTCCCGGGTCGCCCGGTCGAATATTTTGCTGCTGATCGCCATGGGCAGCCAGGTCCGCGTGGTCGGACCGCCGACACTAATCCCCTCCGGCATCGAACAATTCGGGGTGAGCGTGTTCCACGACATGCGGGAGGGTTTGCGCGATGCGGACATCGTGATGGCCCTGCGCCTGCAGACCGAACGGATGAGCGGCGGCATGATCCCGAGCGCGCGCGAGTTCTTCACCTTTTACGGGCTGGACGCGGCGAAACTGGCGGTCGCCAAGCCGGATGCGCTGGTGATGCACCCCGGCCCGATGAACCGCGGCGTCGAAATCGACAGTCAGGTGGCCGATGACATGACACGCTCGGTCATCCGCGAACAGGTCGAGATGGGCGTTGCGGTGCGTATGGCGGTGCTGGACGTGCTGGCCCGGACGGCGCTGCGCAATGCGTGACACGCTGATCACCGGCGCCCGGATCATCGACCCTGCCTCGGGGCATGACGCGATCGGCGATTGCCTGATCCGGGGCGGCATGATCGCCGATTTCGCCGGCGCACTGGGCCGACCGGCAGATGCAATGGTGGTCGATGGCGCCGATTGCATCCTCTGCCCCGGCCTGGTCGATGGCCGGGCATCGCTCGGGGAGCCGGGTTTCGAATATCGCGAGACCATCGCCTCGGCCGCGCTGGCCGCGAGTGCGGGCGGCATCACCACGATCGCGGTGCTGCCCGACAATGCGCCCCCGACCGATGACCCCGCCCTGGTGCGCGCCCTGGCGAGCGCCGGCGAGGCGAGCGGGCGCATCACCATCGCGCCCTACGGTGCCGCGACGCGCGGTTGCAGGGGCGAGAGCATCGCGGAATACGGGTTGCTGCGTGCGGCGGGTGCAATCGCGTTTTCGGATGGCGCGCGCGCGATCGGCCCGGCGGGGCTGATGCGCCGCGCGCTATCCTATGCGCGCGGGTTCGGTGCGATGATCGTGCAGCATCCCGAGGAACCGAGCCTCGCGGCGGGCGGCGCTGCGACCTCGGGTGCGCGGGCCACTCTGATGGGCCTGCCCGGCATTCCGGTTTGCGCGGAGGCGATGATGGTGGCGCGTGATATCACTTTGGTCGAACTGACCGGTGGTGCTGTGCATTTCGCGCATGTCTCGACCGGTGCGGCGCTCGACCTGATCCGGGCGGCCAAGGCGCGCGGCCTGGCTGTGAGTTGCGACACCGCGCCGCCCTATTTCGACCTGAACGAGACCGCGATCGGCGATTTCCGCACCTATGCCAAACTCTCGCCGCCGCTGCGCAGCGAGGATGACCGCCTCGCGGTGGTCGCAGCGCTGGCGGACGGTACGATCGATGCGATCGGATCGGACCATCAGCCGCGCGATGCCGATGACAAGCGCCTCCCCTTCGCCGAGGCCGCCCCCGGCGGCGCCGGGTTGGCGACATTGCTGGCCATCACGCTCGCGCAGGTGCAATCCGGCGCGCTGACCCTGCACCCCGCACTCTCACTGCTGACCGATCGGCCGGCGCGCCGGTTCGGGCTCGATGCCGGGCGGATCGTCAAGGGCGGGACCGCCGATCTATGCCTGTTCGCGCCCGAACGATCCTGGCGGATCGAGGCCGGCAAGCTGCCCGGCAAGGCGCGGAACACGCCGTTCGACGGCCGCGCGGTTGAAGGCGTGGTGATCGGCACCTGGAAGGCCGGCGTGAGGGTATTCGGATGATCGGTCTCGCAGCATTGATCGGCTATCTGCTCGGCTCGGTGCCGTTCGGTCTGATCCTGACGCGCGCGGCCGGGCTGGGCGATGTGCGCAAGATCGGCTCCGGCAACATCGGTGCCACCAATGTGTTGCGCACCGGGCGCAAGGGGCTGGCCGCGCTCACTTTGCTGCTCGACGCGGTGAAGGGCGTGATTGCGGTGCTGCTGATGCACGATGAAGGGCGCTGGATCGTCGTCATCGCCGGTTTGTTCGCCGTCATCGGGCATCTCTATCCGGTGTGGCTGCGTTTCAAGGGCGGCAAGGGTGTCGCGGTCGGTCTGGGCGTTTTGCTGGCCCAGGCGTTTCCGGTCGGGCTGATCGCGTGCCTGGTGTGGCTGGGGATGGCGTTCTGGCGGAAATATTCCTCGCTCGCCGCGCTGACGGCGTTTGCGACCGCCCCGCTGGTTGCGCTGCTGCTGGGTGACTGGCGGGTCGCGATCGGGGCCGTGGTGATCGCGGCCCTGGTGTTTCACAAACATCGCGCCAACATCGAGCGGCTGCGCGCCGGCACCGAACCGCGGATCAAGCTCGGCGCGTGATCGACCGGGTGGCCCTGCTGCGGTTGATCCGCACCGAAGGTGTCGGGCCGCAGACCTATCGGCGGCTGCGCGCCCGGTTCGACACACCGGAAGAAGCCCTGGCCGCGATTCCCGCCCTCGCCCGCGCCGGCGGCCGGGCGAAGCCGCCCTTCGTACCCAGCCCGGGCGATGTGCGGCGTGAGCTTGACCGGCACGATAAACTCGGCGCGACGCTGCTGTTCATGGGTGAACCCGACTATCCCAAATTGCTCGCCTTGCTGCCGGATGCGCCGCCGGTGATCGCGGTGCTGGGCGATGTCTCGATCCTGCACCGGCCGATCGTGGCGGTGGTCGGCGCGCGCAACGCCTCGGTCAACGGGGCGCGGATCGCCGCGGATATCGCGGCCGAACTCGCGGCATCCGGCCGGCCGATCGCCTCGGGGTTGGCCCGCGGCATCGATGCGGCGGCGCATACCGCCGCCTTGCGCACCGGCACCACGATTGCCGCGATCCCCGGCGGGCTCGATGTGGTCTATCCGCCCGAACACAAGGCGCTCCAGGCCGAGATTGCCGCGCGCGGCGTCCTGATCGCCGAGGCACCGCCCGGCACCGCGCCGCTCGCGCGGCATTTTCCCAAGCGCAACCGCATCATCGCCGGCCTGTCGCTCGGCGTCGTCGTCATCGAGGCGGCCTTGCGCTCGGGCAGCCTGATCACCGCGCGCTACGCGCTCGACTACGGGCGGGAGGTGTTCGCGGTGCCCGGTTCGCCGCTCGATGCACGGGCGCGCGGCACCAACGACCTGATCCGCCAGGGCGCGCATCTGACTGAATCGGCCGGCGATGTGTTGATGAACCTGCCCGATCAGCCGGGCGCCTTGTTCGCCGATGCGCGGATCACCCCGGTTCAGCCCGGCTTGGCCGAACCGGTCGCAGCCCTTGACTCGGGCGGTTCGGACATCGATATGGCGCGGCGCGACATCCCCAGGTTGCTGTCCGCCAGCCCGATTGCGGTTGACGAACTGGCGTTGCACTGCCAGTTCTCCGCCTCCGTCATAATTGCCGTGCTCATGGAACTGGAATTGGCCGGGCGGATCGAGACTTTGCCTGGCAACAGAATCGGGTTGCTGCTGGACCCGTGACTTGCTCTGAATGCGCCCCGAACTGGAAAAATCGCCCAGATGAACGCTATCGTCGTCGTCGAATCACCGGCCAAAGCCAAGACGATCAACAAATACCTCGGTGACGGATTCACCGTGCTGGCGTCGTTCGGCCATGTGCGCGATCTGCCGGCGCGTGACGGCAGCGTGCGCCCCGACGAGGATTTCGCGATGTCCTGGGAAGAGGACGCGCGGGGCGACAAGCAGGTGGCGGCCATCGCCAAGGCGCTCAAGGGCGCCGACACCTTATACCTGGCGACCGATCCGGATCGCGAGGGCGAGGCGATTTCCTGGCATGTCCGCGCGATGCTCGAATCGCGCAACATGCTCAAGGGCAAGATCGTCCGGCGCATCACCTTCAACGAAATCACCAAATCCGCCGTCCAGGCGGCAATGCGCGCGCCCCGCGAGCTCGATACGCCGTTGATCGAGGCGTATCTGGCGCGCCGCGCGCTCGATTACCTGGTCGGCTTCACGCTCTCGCCGGTGCTCTGGCGCAAACTGCCGGGCAGCAAATCGGCCGGGCGCGTGCAATCGGTCGCGTTGCGGCTGATCTGCGAACGCGAAGCCGAGATCGAAGTCTTCCGCAACCGGGAATACTGGACGATCGAGGCGATCTTCACGACGCCGGCGGGCGCGCCGTTCCATGCCAGGCTGACCCATCTGGACGGTAAAAAGCTCGACCAGTTCGACCTCCCCAACGCCGAAGCCGCCGAGCGCGCGAAAGCCGCGGTCGAGCGCGGCGAATTTTCGGTCGTCTCGGTCGAGAAAAAGCGCACGCGGCGCAACCCGCCGCCACCGTTCACGACATCGACCCTGCAACAGGACGCCTCGCGCAAGCTGAGCATGACGGCGCAGCAGATCATGCGCACCGCCCAGCAGCTTTACGAAGGTGTCGAAATCGGCGGCGAAACCGTCGGGCTGATCACCTATATGCGAACCGATGGCGTGCAGATGGCGCGCGAGGCGATCGGCGCCGTGCGCAGCCAGATCGGCTCGGCGTTCGGCCCCGACTACCTGCCCGCAGCGCCGCGCGAATATCAGACCAAGGCCAAGAACGCCCAGGAAGCGCATGAGGCGATCCGGCCGACCGATTTTACGCTCACGCCTGAGCGCGCGTCCCGCCACCTGAGCCAGGAGCAGGCACGGCTTTATGAGCTGATCTACAAGCGCGCCCTCGCCTCGCAGATGCAATCGGCCGAGCTTGATCAGACCAGCGTCGACATCGCGGACAAGGCCGGCACCACGCTGCGCGCGACCGGCTCGATCCTGGCGTTCGACGGGTTTTTGAAACTGTATCGCGAAGAACTCGACGACAACGCCGAGGACGAAGACTCCCGCCTGCTGCCGCCCATGGCCAAGGCCGACCCGCTCAATCGCGGTAAGGTCACCGCCGATCAGCATTTCACCCAGCCGCCGCCGCGCTTTTCCGAAGCGACGCTGGTCAAGAAAATGGAGGAGCTCGGCATCGGCCGGCCGTCCACCTATGCCTCGATCCTGACCGTGCTGCGCGAGCGCAATTATGTGCGGATGGACGCGCGGCGGTTCATTCCCGAGGATCGCGGCCGGTTGGTGACGGCGTTTCTGGTCAGTTTTTTCGCCCGCTACGTCGAGACCGGGTTTACCGCCGCACTCGAGGAAAAACTCGACGAAGTGTCAGACGGCAAGCTCGACTGGCGCAAGGTGATGCGCGATTTCTGGACCGATTTTTCCAACGCGATCGACCAGACCAAGGACCTCAAGATATCGGACGTGATCGACGCGCTCGATGAGGAACTTGGCCCGCATTTCTTCCCAGCGCGGGAGGACGGCTCCGATCCGCGCGTCTGCCAAGCTTGCGGCACCGGGCGCCTCGGCCTGAAACTCGGCCGTTACGGTTCGTTCATCGGCTGCTCGAACTATCCCGAGTGCCAGTACACCCGCAAACTCGCGATCGATGGCGCGGAAGACGATGGCGATACGCTGCGCGATGGCATGAAAGTGCTGGGTGCCAACCCCGATGGGATACCCGTCACGCTGCGGCGCGGACCCTATGGCCTGTATATTCAGCTGGGCGAACCCGATCCGGAAGACAAAAAGGCCAAGCCGCGCCGCGCCGCGCTGCCAAAAGGCGTGACCGGCGATGATCTGACGCTGGAACAGGCGCTCGGGCTGCTGTCACTGCCGCGCATCGTCGGCGTGCACCCCGAGACCAAGGCGGAAATCCAGGCCGGCATCGGCCGGTTCGGACCCTATGTGAAAATGGGCCCGATCTTCGCCTCGCTCGACCGCGATGACGATGTTCTGGCGGTCGGGCTGAATCGCGCCGTGATGGTGCTGGCGAAAAAGCAGGAGGGCATCCGCGAGCTCGGTCCGCACCCGAAGGGCGGCGATCCGGTCATGGTCCGCAAGGGCCGATTCGGGCCCTACGCGCAGCACGGCAAGACGGTCGCCAACCTGCCGCGCGGCACCGAACTCGACACCATCACCCTCGATGAGGCGGTGGCATTGCTGACCGAAAAGGGCAAGACGCTGGCGCCGAAAGGCAAAAAAGGCGGCAAACCGAGCGCAAAAAAACCCGCGGCAGAGGCCAAGCCGGCAGCGGCCAAAAAGCCGCCGGCACGAGCGGCGGCAAAGACCAGTGCGAAGCCGCGCGCCAGAGCGAAGCCGAAAGTAAAATAGCGCCACCGCGCCGACCGAACGGGTGCGATGTCTACGTATCCTGCTGCATCAGGCTCGCCTGATCTTGGTTAAACAGCGCCGCCTCGGCTTCCCGCCGCCGCAACAGACCGGGCAGCACGACGCCGGCGGCATAATCCCAGCGCACGAATTGTGCCGCCGCGCCCTGATAGTCACCCTGGTTGAGCAGGGCGAGCAAGGTCGAGCGGTAGAAATTGCCCGCACCGACATTGTAGATGAAATCGATCAATGCAGCCTGTTGATTGGCATCAAGCGGCACGAACACGGCCGCAGAAACCACGTTCTGTGCGGCGGCCAGATCGCGTTCGACCAGCGCCAGCGCATCGGCCTGGCTGATCGCCGGCGTATCGGCGGTGACCGGATTGCCCCAGGCATCGATCGTCGAACCATAGCCGATCGACCAGACGCCACCGGGATCGCGGTAGGGTTCGGCGCTGAAACCCTCGAACGGTTCCACCAATTGGGTTGCGGCGATCTGAAGCGGGTCGGGCGTTACTGCGGCATCCATCGGTGATCGTCTCCTGACAATGAACCAAAGACTTGCCATGAGGCCGGGGGGGTGAGAAACCATTAATGCAACCTATAAGTGCATGAACCGGTTCACCATCGATCGAGAGCAGAGACCCATATTGGACGACGGCGCGCGCGTAGCGGCATTCATGGCAGCGGCGATGACGGCGGAGATCGCCAGTTTCGACCTGTTCGACACGCTGGTGCAGCGCGCGGTCTGGCGGCCGGACGATGTGTTCACGCTGCTCGCCGCAAACCTGCCCGACCAAGTCAGTGCCTGGTTTGCCGCCGAACGCGGCCGCGCCGAGGCGGCGGTGCGCCGCGCATCCGGCACCACCGAGATCACGCTCGCCGCGATCTATGCCGAATTGCGCCGCACCGCACCGGCAGGGCTCGACCTGACGCCGATCATGGATCAGGAAATCGCCCTGGAAATCGAGGGCATCGCCGCAGATCCCAAAATCGCCGCTCCGTTTCGCGCTCTGGTTGCAGCGGGCCGCCGGGTCGTCATCGTGTCGGACATGTATTTGCCACGCCGCGCGATCGAAACCATGATCGAGCGCGCCGGTCTTGCGGGACATGAGCGGCTCTATCTGTCGAGCGAAACCGGGCACACCAAGGCCAGCGGTGCGGTGTGGGATGTGATTCGCGCCGATTTCGGGCTGGCGGCCGATGCGCGCATCGTCCATCTCGGCGACCACCCGGCGGCTGATTGCGCGGTCGCGCGGCGTTGCGGGATCACGCCGTTTCTGCTCTCGCCGCCCGAGCGCCGGTTGCCGGCGAACCGCTATCGACCCACGGGCAACGCGCTCGCCGACCTGCCGCATGCGCTGCTGCGCCGCGCACTCGGGGCACAAGCCGGCGACCCGTACTGGCTGACCCTTGCTTATCTGGTAGTCGCCCCCGCGGCGATCGGCATGGCCGGATTGATCCACAGCCGCGTGCGCGCCGAACACCGCCGCCCGTTCTTTCTGGCCCGTGACGGGCTGATCTTTCAGAAAGCCTATGAGGCCGCCTGGCGGACCGAGGCCACGCCCCCATCGCATTATGTCTGGTCGTCACGCCGGTGCCTCAACCTCGCCGCCATCACCACACTGGATGCCACCGACCTCGACTTCCTGTGTTCAGGGGTCAGCGACCTCACGATCGCCGATTACCTGCACCGCGCCGATCTCGATCCAACGGCCGGCGCGGTCGCGGCGGCGATGCATCAACACGGCGTGAACGGGCAAACTGCCGTGAACGACGCCGCATCCCGCGCGTCCTTGCGGGCGATCTTCACCGACCTCGCGGGGCCGATCATCGCGCGCGCCAGAATCGAGCGGCGCGATCTGCTGGCGCATCTCGACCAGATCGGGCTGTTCGATGGCAAGGCGCTGGTGGTCGATCTGGGCTGGCATGGCTCGCTGCAACGCTCGCTGATCCGGTTGGGCACGATTGCGCGCGGGGTCGCCCCGGACATCACAGGCGTCTATCTCGGCACCAGCGCCAAGCGCCAGCGCGACATTCCGGCCGAGGGATTTCTGTTCAGCGATGGGGCGCCGCAAGCGGTCGTCGCCGCAACCGTCGGGCGATCGTACGAGGTGCTGGAGTTGCTGTTCTCGGCACCGGAATCCGGGATCAGCCATGTCGCCTGCCGTGATGGCGTGCCCTATCCGGTGCGCCTGGCACAGACCGAGGAAGCCCCGCGCCTCGCCATCGCCGCGCTGATCCACGATGCCGTGACCGAGGTGGCGCAGGCCATGCGCCCCTATCTGCGGCCCGAGCATATCACGATGCTGCGCGACCTGGCGTGCACCCGCCTGACCGCATTGCTCGCCGCACCCGACCGCACCGATGCCGCGCATTTCGCGGAAATCCCCCACGCCGAAGGCTTCGCCGCTTCGTCCTACCGGCCGATCGTACCACCCTCCGGCCGATCGCCGTTCACCGCCGCCAGCGCCGCCCGCACCGCCTTCTGGCCGGCCGGATTTCTCGCCCGGCTCGACCCCGGCTCACGCTTTGCCGTGCGCGCGATCAACAGCCTGCACCGCCGCATCACCGCGCCAGCGTGAGCACCAGCCCGCCCGCACAGATCAGCGCGCCACCCACCAGCACCGGCCCATCCGGGCGAACTCCGTAGCCGAGCCAGTTGACCAACTGCGCCACGATGAAAAACAGCACCACATAAATGCCGAGCACCCGGCCGAAATCCCACGGCCCGAGATTGACGAAAATACCATAGGCCGCGAGCACCACAGCGCCGCCGATCAGCCAGTAAATCCGCCCCGCCCCGCTCGCGTGCAGCCCGTTGCGCATCAGCGCATCGCCGCCCACCTCCAGCGCTGCGGCAACCCCCAGCAGCAGCAGGATGGCGAAACCCTTCACCCGGCGCCGGTGATGATATCGAGCGCCGCTTGCAGCATGTACGAAGCCGCCGCGGCATCAACTCGTGCGGCCCGCCTCGATCGCGAGACATCGGCCTCGATCATCGCCCGGTTCACCGCGGCCGAGGACAGGCGCTCATCCATCATCGCGGCGGGCAGATTGGTCGCGAAGGTGATCGCGTGCGCCCAGTCGCGCGCCGCCTGCGCCGCCGGGCCGTACGTGCCATCCATCGACAGCGGCAGCCCGATCACCAGCGCCGTCGCACCCTCCTTGGCGGCAATGTCGCGGAGCGTCTGCGCCATGTCGGCCAGTTTGCCCCGCTTCATCGCACCATAGGGCGAAGCGAGCCGCCGGCTGACATCCGACAGCGCGATGCCGACCATGCGTGATCCGGGATCGAGCCCGATCAAGCGGGCGTTGCGGGGCATTGCAGCCACCAGATCGGTCAGGTTGAACAGTGTCATGGTCGCGTTTATGATCCAGACCGCACAGAAACCCAAGGGATGCCCATGTCGCTCGACCCCGCGACGGTTCGCCGTATCGCGAAACTCGCCCGTATCCGCCTCGCTGACGACGAGGTGCCGCGCCTTGAAGGCGAACTCAATGCGATTCTCGGCTACGTCGAGCAACTCTCCGAAGTCGACGTCGATGGCGTGCAACCCCTGTCCGGCGGCGCGCAGATGGCCATGCGGCTGCGCGAGGATGCGGTGACCGACGGCAATTATCCCGACAAAATCCTGGCCAACGCACCGGACCGGATCGGCAATTTCTTTGCCGTGCCGAAGGTGGTGGAGTGACCATGCTGGACATGAGCATCGCCGAAGCGCTCGCGGCGCTGGCGGCAAAAAAAATCTCCGCGGTCGAACTGACCGAGGCGCATATCAGCGCGGTCGAGGCGCTGAACCCCCGGCTCAACGCGTTCATCACCATCACCGCCGATCAAGCGCGCGAACAGGCTCGCGCGGCCGATGCGGCGCGGGCTGCGGGCAACGCCCCTGCCCTGTCCGGCATTCCGATCGCCATGAAGGATCTGTTCTGCACCGAAGGCGTGCGCACCACCGCGGGGTCGAAGATTCTCGAGCCCTTCATCCCGCCCTACGAGAGCACGGTGTCCGCCCGGCTGAAGGCGGCCGGCGCGGTGATGCTCGGCAAGGCCAATCTCGATGAATTCGCCATGGGCTCATCGAACATCACCTCGGCTTACGGCGCGGTCGAAAACCCGTGGCAGCGCGATGATGGGGCGAAACTCGTCCCCGGCGGCTCCTCCGGTGGCTCGGCCGCAGCGGTCGCCGCGCGCATGGCGATGGGGGCAACCGGCACGGATACCGGCGGCTCGATCCGTCAGCCGGCGGCGTTCACCGGCATCGCGGGGATCAAGCCGACCTACGGGCGCTGCTCGCGCTTCGGCATCGTGGCGTTCGCCTCCTCGCTCGATCAGGCGGGGCCGATGGCGCGCACGGTCGAGGATTGCGCGATCCTGCTCGGCGCGATGAGCGGGTTCGATGAACGCGACAGCACCTCCGCCGACCGCCCGGTGCCCGATTTCCGGGCCGCCTGTGCGCGCGGCGTCCAGGGGCTGCGAATCGGCATCCCGCGCGAATACCGTGTCGATGGCATGGCGCCCGAGATCGAAACCCTCTGGCAATCGGGCATCGACTGGCTGAAACGGGCCGGCGCCGAGATCATCGATGTCAGCCTGCCGCACACCAAATACGGTTTGCCGGTCTATTACATCGTGGCCCCGGCCGAAGCCTCCTCGAACCTCGCGCGCTACGATGGCGTGCGGTTCGGCGCGCGGGTGGACGGCGCGGATCTGATCGATCTGTACGAGCGCACCCGCGCGGCCGGGTTCGGTGCGGAGGTGAAACGGCGGATCATGATCGGCACCTATGTTCTCTCGGCCGGGTATTACGATGCGTATTACCTGCGCGCCCAGAAAGTGCGCGCCCTGATGCTGCGCGATTTCAACGAGGCGTTCGCGACAGTCGATGCGATCCTGACCCCTACCGCGCCGTCGGCGGCCTTCGCGATCGGCGAGAAAATGGACGATCCGGTGACGATGTATTTGAACGACGTGTTCACCGTCCCCTCCAACCTCGCCGGCGTGCCCGCGATGTCGGTGCCGGCGGGGCTCGATGCGCGCCGCCTGCCGCTCGGCCTGCAGGTGATCGGCCGGCATTTCGACGAGGAAACGGTGTTTGCCGTCTCCGCCGCGCTCGAACGCGCCGCTGGGTTCACCGCCATGCCGGCGGTGCGCGCGGGAGAGAGCTCATGAGCTACACGATCGACGGCACCACCGGCCCCTGGGAATTGGTGATCGGGCTGGAAGTGCACGCCCAGGTGATTTCCAAATCCAAGCTGTTCAGCGGTGCGGCGACCGATTTCGGCAGCGAGCCGAACACCCAGGTCAGCTTCGTCGATGCCGGTTTCCCCGGCATGTTGCCGGTGATCAACCGCGAATGCGTCGCCCAGGCGGTCCGCACCGGGCTGGGGCTGAACGCGCAGATCAACCTGGTTTCGCGATTCGACCGGAAAAACTACTTCTACGCCGATCTGCCGCAGGGCTATCAGATCAGCCAGTACGAACACCCGATCGTCGGCATGGGCACCATCGATATCGAGCTTGAATCGGGCGAAACCCGCTCGATCGGCATCACGCGGCTGCACCTCGAACAGGATGCCGGCAAGAGCATGCACGATCAGCACGCCAGCAAATCGCTGATCGATCTCAACCGGTCCGGTGTCGCGCTGATGGAAATCGTGAGCGAACCCGACATGCGCACGCCCGAGGAGGCCGGCGCCTACATCCGCAAGCTGCGCACCATCCTGCGCTATCTCGGCACCTGCGATGGCAATATGGACGAAGGCTCGATGCGCGCCGACGTCAACGTCTCGGTCCGCAAGGCGGGCGAGGCGTTTCGCACACGCTGCGAAATCAAGAACGTCAATTCGATCCGCTTCGTGATGCAGGCGATCGAGGCGGAAGCACGGCGACAGGTCGAGATCTGGGAATCCGGCGGCGAGGTGACACAGGAAACCCGCCTGTTCGACCCCGCCCGCGGCGAAACCCGCTCGATGCGCAGCAAGGAAGACGCCCATGACTATCGCTACTTCCCCGAGCCCGACCTGCTGCCGCTGGTGCTCGATGAAGCCTGGGTCGCCACGCTGAGGACCGAACTGCCCGAACTGCCGGATGCCAAGCGCGCGCGACTGATGCAGGATTACGGAATTTCGCGCTACGAATCCGCGATTTTCGTGATGGAGCAGGTCACCGCCGATTTCTTCGAAACCGTCGCCAAGGGCCGCGATGCCAAGCAGGTCGCCAACTGGATGCTCGGCGATTTTTTCGCCGCCCTCAACCGCACCGGCCGCAGCATCGAGAACAGCCCGGTCAGCGCGGCCGATCTCGGCGCGCTGCTCGACCTGATCAAGGATGGCACGATCAACGGCAAGATCGCCAAGGAAGTCCTGGAACTGATGGTCGAAACCGGCGAGGCGCCGGGCGCCATCGTCGAGGCGCGCGGCCTGCGCCAGGTGACCGACACCGGCGCGATCGATGCCGCGATTGATCAGGTGATCGCCGCCAATCCGGACAAGCTCGCCGAGTACAAATCGGGCAAGGATAAACTGTTCGGCTTCTTCGTCGGTCAGGTGATGAAGGCGATGGCCGGCAAGGGCAATCCCGCCCTGGTCAACGAGGCGCTCAAACAAAAGATCGGCGCACCCGCAGCATGAAGCGCAGGCCGGGGCGCTGGTGGCTGGCCGCCCCGATCCTCGCACTGATGCTCGGCGCCGTCATATCACCGGTCGCGGCCCAGGCCGACCCGGTCGTGCCGGTCACCGGGCTGGTGCCGCCGCTCGCCTTCACCATGACCGATGCGGGCACCGGCAAAAGCGTCACCGCCGCCGCGTTTCGCGGCAAGACAATCCTGCTGTATTTCGGCTACACCAACTGCCCGGATGTCTGCCCCGACACGCTCTACAAGGTGCACCAGCTTTACCTCAAGCTCGGTGCCGCGGCGGCCAACACGGTGTTCCTGTTCGTCACGGTCGACCCGGCACGCGACACGACCCCGGTTTTGCGCCGATACCTCGCCCTGTTCGACCCGCATTTCGTCGGGCTGCGCGGCTCGGCCAATCAGATCTATCGGCTGACGCGGCGCTACCGCGTCGTCGCCTCGGTGCATCCCTCACCCAATCCGCAGGCGTATCAGGTGGTGCATTCGGCGCTGATCTATGGCTTCGGTCCGCACGGCAACGCGCGGTTCATCATCCCCGACCTCGGCTCGAACCAGCACCCCGACTATCCCGCACTCATCGCCGATATCGAATCGCTGCAATCGAAAACTCAGCCGCGCGGTCTGCTGACCTGGCTCGCCCGCCTCGGTTAACCGCCGGGTTTAAGCGTCGCCAGATAATCGGCGACCGCGCGCCGCTCGGCCGGCGTCAGCGCGACCGCGTTGTTCTTCATCACGTAATTATGACCGACCCGGCCCGTCGCGATCGCGTCCAACGCTGCCAGCGTGGTCGCGACCGGCAAGCCCGCAAGCGCCGGTGCCCCGATGGCGGCATTGCCCCGCAAGCCGACGCCGTGACACGCCATGCACGGCAGCGCGCCGGTTGCTGTGCCATGCACGACGATCCGTGCACCCGCCGTCACATCACCCGCCTGCCCAGCCGCGCCGAGCACGAGGGCCAGCAGGCCCAAGAGTATCGGATGCCTCATGGCGTCGCAGGCTTACCGTCCGCGCCGTAGACCGCAAATTTCACGACCATCGGCGGCAGGCCGGCAAACAGCAGGGTCACGGCAGCGGCATCGCCGGGTTTCATGTGCGGCTGCATACACATGATATGATAGCCGCCGGGCGCGAACCGGAAATCGCCATGCGCCGGCACCGTGACCGACGGCACCATACTCATCCGGTCCACACCGCTTCGATTGACGCTCCGATGCAGCATCGCCATGCCGCACGCGGCCGATCGCACGCCCGTGAGCACGGCGGGTGATGCGCCCGCGTTATGCAGCGTGACGAAACCACCGGCGGGGATTTCAGGCAGCAGATAGCGAAACCACGCGTCCCGCGCCGTGATCGGCGAGGGTGCCGCCGCCATCGCCCCCCGCGTGCCGATCGACAGCACCGCGATGGCCGCGAGCAGCCAGCGCGTCATGCCGCGCCGGACAGGGTCTTGCGCACCAGGGAAGCCACCTGCGGCAATTGCGGCGTGCCGGTCGGCAGCGCCGGTAGCACCGCGACGGCATGGCCATCCGGCGCGAACAGATAGGTCGCGTCACTATGGCCGATGCCGGAAACCGGATCAGGCGAATCGGCCCCGCTCGGTGCCTTGTAGAACACGCCGAACCGCGCGGCCGCCGTCTTGAGTTCGCTTGGCGTGCCACGCAGACCCGTGAACACCGGTGGCGGCCCGAACTGTGCCATGAATTGTTTCAGCCGCGCCGGCGTATCGTAGTCGAGATCCACCGTGACGAACGCAATCCGCAGGCGCTGCCCGTCGTTGCCAAGCAGCGACACCAGATGCGCCGCGTTTTGCATGGTTAGCGGGCAGGAATCCGGGCAGCGCGTGAAGCCGAAATACAAAATGGTCGGATGGCCGCGAAACGCCGCCTCGGTGATGGTCTTGCCGGTCTCGACATCGTCCATCCGGAACTTCAACGACTTCATATGCCCGCCGACGGGCACGAACGCCGGCAAGGCCGGATCAGCCGCCGCCCGCCGCACGAGCAGCGATGCGCCGATCACCGCGGAAGCGCCGCCAAGCCATTGCCGGCGGCCGATTGTCAGACTGTTCATGCGAGGGCTCCGTTCTAGGGCTGGCAGGAAGGGAGGTTGAAGGAAGAACGCCTGGTTCGTTCCCAAACCATCAGACGCTGCCTTGCTACCGCGCCACCTCCCGCACCGCAAATCATGATCGCGCGACGCCACGCCACGGCGGCTTGACCGCCGCCGCCGCCTCGCCCATGCCGCACGGCGATGAGACATCGATCCCCCGCCGCCCAGGCTACCCTGGTCATTCTGCTGGCAACCGCCATCCGCCTCGCATTCGCCGCCGGCATGGGTCTCGGCATCGACGAGAGCTACATGGTCTCGGCCGTGCATACCTATCAACTCTCCTATTTCGATCATCCGCCGATCTCCTGGTGGATGGAACTGACCATCCAGCACCTCACCGGGCTGCACACGCCGTTGATCGTGCGCCTGCCGTTCATTGCGCTGTTCGCTGGCACCGGGGCATTGATGTTCGGCTTCACCCGGCGCCTGTTCGGGCCGCGCGCGGCGGTCTGGGCGGTCGTGGCGCTGAACGTGTCGCCGGTGTTTTCGCTCGCCTTCGGTACCTGGGTGCTGCCGGATGGCCCGCTCGACTTTTTTCTGCTCGCGGCGGCCTGGGCGCTCGCGCGGGCGGTCGGCGTCGCACAGCCTGAATGGGCGGCGGAGCCCGAACCGGCGTTCTGGCTGCTGGCCGGACTGTGCGCCGGCCTCGCCATGACCTCGAAATACAATGCCGCCCTGAATTTGCTGGGCGCGCTGGCCTTCCTGATCCTCGATCCGCGCGGCCGCCGCGCGCTCGCCAGCGCCGGGCCGTGGCTCGCCTGCCTGATCGCGCTGCTGGCGTTCTCGCCGGTGCTGTTGTGGAACGCGCTGAACCATTGGGCCTCGTTCGGCTACCAGGGCGCGCGGGCGACCGGGTTCGGCATTCATCCGCTGCGCCCGTTCATCGTCTGGGCCGGCGAGGCGGTGTTCATCGCACCGTGGATTTTCATCCCCATGGCATGTCTGCTGATCGGCGGCCTGCGCCCCGGGGCGGATCGGCGGGCGCGGTTCCTCGCACTGCTCGGCATTATCCCGATCGTGCTGTTTTCAGCGATATCGTTCTGGTCGTCGCGCAAAATCCTGTTTCACTGGGCCGCCCCCGGCTATCTGATGCTGTTTCCCTTGCTCGGCGATTGGCTCGCCCACCTCGGCACCGCCGCGCGCCGCTGGGCCGCGGGCGTCGCCTGGGGCACCGCCGCGGTGCTGACGCTGGCCGTACTGTTCATCGGCGCGCAGTTGCAGTTCGGCATCGTGCCGGGGTTCAACGCCCGCTTCGCACCCGGCAAATCACCCGAATTGCAGGCGATCGACTGGCGCAGTTTTCGCGCGGCGCTGGCGGCACGCGGCGATCTGTCCCGCACGAACCTGGCACTCGCCGCGCTGCGTTGGTACGACGCCGGAAAAATCGCCTATGCGGTCGGCCCTGCCATGAAAGTCGCGGTGTTCGAAGGCGATCCGCATGAGTTCGGCATCACCACGCCGCCACAATCATTGATCGGCGATGATATTCTGATCGCCGCGATGCCGGGTGACGTCCCCGCGATCATGCAGCGCTATGCGCAGCGCTTCGCCTCGATCAGCATCGAAAAGCCGATCGACATCACCCACCACGGCCGGGTGCTGCTGCGGATACCGATGCTGCTGGGGCATGATCTACAATCCTGGCCGACACCGGGCCCCTGATCTCTGTGGCCGCCGGTATCGCATCCGTGAACTGACCATGGCTTAACGTTTGCTTGATCGAGCGTTCGCTTGATCGGGGCATGGTGACTGCCCATCTATTGCACAATGTTACCTAACCTCATGCCCACCCATGCGCTGTTCCTCGACCTGGACGGCACCTTGCTCGATTTCGCGCCGACCCCGGCCGAGGTCGTGGTGCCGGATGGCCTGCCGGCGCTGCTGGCTGCCCTGGCTTCCGCGCGCAACGGCGCCCTCGCAATCCTGTCCGGCCGCACCATGAACGATATCGATGGCGTCACCGGCACGCCCTTCCCTGCCGGCGCGGAACACGGCTTCGTCTGCCGCGACAGCGCCGGTGTGATCCATCAACCGATCACCACCACCGCAAACCGCCCGGCCTGGCGCAAGGCGCTGGACGATGCCGCCGCGACCATGCCAGGCGTCGCGATCGAGCAGAAACGCTACACGCTGGTCGCGCATTTCCGCCGCGCACCGGAGCATGGCCCGGCGCTGCGCGCGCTGATCGACCAGTTGATCGCAGGCGTGCCCGATATCGAGGTTCTGCCCGCCAACATGGCTTGGGAAATCCGCCCGGTCGGCGCGGATAAAGGCCGCGCGCTCGACTGGTTCATGCAACAAACACCCTTCGCGGGCCGCGTGCCGGTGTTCGTCGGCGACGACACCACCGATGAAGCGGCGATCGCGGCGGCCAAGGCGCAGGGCGGTATCGGTCTGAACGTGCATCGCGATTTCGATGGCACCACCAACGCCGTCCGTACCTGGCTGGCGCGCGCGGTCGCGGAGCCGCAGCAATGAGCCGCCTCGTCGTCGTTTCCAACCGGGTATCGATGCCGACCGAGCGCGGCGCCAAGGCCGGTGGCCTCGCGGTGGCGCTGGCCGAAGCAATGACCCCGGGCTCCCTCTGGTTCGGGTGGTCCGGCAAGCGCGGCGCCACCTCCTCCGATCAGGCGACAATCACCGATCACGGCGGCCTCACCTACGCCACGGTCGATCTGAGCGAATCCGATTACCGGCGCTTCTATGTCGGATTTTCCAACGGCTCGCTCTGGCCGCTGCTGCATTACCGGACCGGCCTGCTCGATTTCAAACGCGATGATTACGAGGGCTACCTCACCGTCAACGACCTGTTCGCCGATCGCCTGGTCCCCCTGCTCAGGCCGGACGACACGATCTGGATTCACGACTACCAACTCCTCACCATGGCCGATGCGTTGCGCCGCAGGGGTGTGAAAAACCGGATCGGGTTCTTCCTGCACATCCCCTTCGTGCCGCCCGCCGTACTGCACGTGCTGCCCTCGGCCGCGGTGCTGGTGCGCGCGCTCGCGGCCGCCGATCTGGTCGGGTTTCAGACCCATGGCGATCGGATGAATTTCCTGGAATCGGTCGCATCCTGCATGGATGTCCACCCCGATGACAACCACAGCTTCACCCATAACGGCCATCGGACAGAAACCATCGTCGCGCCGATCGGCATCGATGCCGATGGCTTCGCCCGCACCGCCCGCCGCGCCGCCGGCATGGCGGAGACCAAACGCCTGATCGAAAGCCTGGTCGGCCGCGCCCTGGCCATCGGCGTCGACCGGCTCGACTACACCAAGGGCCTGCCGCAGCGCTTCGATGCGTTCGGCCAGTTGCTGCACCGCCACCCCGAACCGCTCGCGCGAGGACGTCGACCGCTATCAGTCGCTGCGCCGCGAGCTCGACCGCAAGGCCGGCGACATCAACGGAGCGTTTTCCGATTTCGATTGGACGCCGCTGCGCTACATGACCCGCACGGTCAACCGCAACACCATCGCCGGGTTCTATCGCCTCGCCCGCATCGCGCTGGTGACGCCGCTGCGCGATGGCATGAACCTGGTCGCCAAGGAGTTCATCGCCGCGCAGGATTCCAGCGATCCCGGCGTGCTGGTTTTGTCGCGCTTCGCCGGTGCGGCGGAGGAAATGACCGAGGCGCTGATCGTCAACCCCTACGACGCCGATGCGGTGGCCGATGCGATGCACGCCGCCCTGATCATGCCGCTCGAGGAACGCAAGGCGCGCCACGCCGCCCTGCTGGCCAAGGTGCGGCGCACCACCGCCGCCTCGTTCTGCCGGGATTTTCTAGCCCGGCTCAAGGCGATCGAAGTCAACGCCTGACAGCGCCGCCCGCAGCGTATCCGGCACCGCGGCTACCGCGCTGACCATCGGGTCGAGCGGCAGAACCAACCGCCTCGCGAGCAGGCACAACCCCTTGCCCGCCTTGCCGTACAGCGGATCACCGACGATCGGATACCCCATATCAGCGCAATGGACCCGAAGCTGATGGGTCCGCCCGGTGCGCGGTGAGAGCTCAAGCACCGCGCGCCCGTTCGATGCCGCGAGCACGCGCCAGTCGGTTATGGCGGGCTGCCCCTTGCGATCGACCACCATGCGCCAGCCGGATGGCGTGGTCTGCTTGCGCAGCGGTGCCGAAATCGTGCCGTGTGGCTCGCGGGGCACACCCTGCACCACCGCCCAGTAGGTTTTCCGCACGGTATGGGCCGCGAAGGCGGCCTGGAGCGCGACCAGCGTGGTCTTGCGGCGCGCGATCGCGAGGCAGCCGGCGGTATCGGCATCGAGCCGATGCGCGAGCCACGGCCCGTCATGCCCGCGCCGCCAATGCGGAAAAAAATCCTCGACGCTGGCGCCCCCGCGTGGACCGGCGTGGCAGGCCAGACCGGAAGGCTTGTCGATGATCAACAGATGATTGGATTGATACAAAATCGCCGGCAGCACGCCATCACCTCAACACCCACCGTCAGCCCAACCCTGCGCGTGACCCGCTCCACACGCACAAACCCAGCATAAAAAAAGCTTTTTTGCTGCTTTTTTTACAAAAAAAGAAGTGCTTCCTTCAAACCCGCAATCACATCCGCCGAACCGTATAAACCTCTTCGAGCGCCGCCACGATCGCATTCCCATGCGCCGCATCCCGCGCCTCGATCATGATTTCCAGATGCGCCGCCTGCACGGTCGGCGAGGCAAACAGCCGCTGGTGCACGACTTCGATGATATTGCCGCCGCCATTGCCGATCCGCGCGGCGATATCGGCCAGCACGCCCGGGCGATCGGGGATTTCCATCAGGATTTTCAATATCCGGCCGTCGCGCAGCAGGTTGCGCAGCAGGGTATTGGCCAGAGTGCGGGTATCGATATTGCCGCCGCAGATCGGCAGCGCCACTGTTTTGCCGGCGAAACGATCCGGGAAGGTCAGCACCGCCGCGAGCCCGGCCGCGCCGGCGCCTTCGGCGACCAGTTTGCTGCCTTCGATCAGCAGCGCGATCGCCTGTTCCACCGCCGCTTCCGGCACCACCAGCACCTCGGTGCCAAGATCGCGCAGAATTGACAGCGGCAAGCGCCCGATATCGCGCACCGCAATGCCTTCGGCGATGGTCGCACCCCCCACCTCGATCGGCTTGCCAGCCAGCGCCTGGGCGAACCCGGCATAGGATTCCACCTCGACGCCCAGCACCGTCAGCGACGGGCGCCGCGCGCGCGCCGCGATGGCGCAGCCCGACAAAAATCCGCCGCCGCCGGTCGGCACCACCATGATATCCAGATCGGCCGCGTCCTCGATGATTTCGAGCGCCATGGTGCCCTGCCCCGCGATCACCGCCGGATCGTCATACGGGTGCACGAACACCAGCGCTTCCGCCAGCGCCAGTTCATGCGCATGGCTTGCCGCCTCGGCCAGGGTTTCGCCGTGCAGCACGACGCGGGCACCCCAGGCGCGGGTGCGCATCACCTTGGTGGTCGGCGTGAAGCGCGGCATCACGATGGTCGCGGCAATGCCGGCCAGTTGCGCGTGGCGCGCCACCGCCTGGGCGTGATTGCCGGCGGACATCGCGATCACGCCGCGCGCCCGTTCCTCGCCGCTCAGCAGAGCGATCCGGTTGGCCGCCCCGCGTTCCTTGAACGCGCCGGTCGCCTGCAGGTTTTCGAGCTTCAGCAGAATCCGCGCGCCGGTCGCGCGCGACAACGCATCCGAATAGACCAGCGGCGTGCGCTGCACCGCGCCGGCGATGCGCGGGACCGCCGCCTCGATATCCTCGATCGTGACCAACGCCTCAGCCGAACCGGACGGTCAAAATCTCGTAGCTGCGATCGCCACCGGGTGCCGGCACCGAAACCGTATCGCCGGGCTTTTTGCCGATCAGCGATTTCGCCAGCGGCGAGGTCACCGAGAGCCGGCCGAGCTTGATATCCGCCTCATGCAGGCCAACAATCTGATAGCGCACCTGCTTTTCGGTCTCCTCGTCGATCAGTTCGACCTGCGCACCGAATTTGATGGTATCGCCGGACAAGGTCGCCGGGTCGATCACTTCGGCGGCGGAAATAATTTCCTCCAACTCAGCAATGCGCCCCTCGATGAACGACTGGCGCTCCCGCGCGGAATGATATTCCGCGTTCTCCGACAAATCGCCATGGCTGCGCGCCTCGGCGATCGCACGAATGATCGCAGGTCGCTCCTCGACCTTGAGGTGGCGCAGTTCGGTTTCGAGACTGGTCAATCCGGGCCCGGTCATCGGGAATTTTTGCACGGCGGTTCCTTACGTCAGCGACGTCAGCAGGCGGTTGGCATGAGCGCGCGCACCGTGACCGGAGGTTTCCGGCCACGGCACCGATTAAAACGATTGGGGGAAATACGACTGAAGCGGCGCAACTTCAAGACTGCCCGCGGCCAGGGCTGCTATGGCGTGCGAAGCCGCGCGCGCACCGGCGATGGTGGTGAAATGCGGCACCCCATGCGTCAGCGCCGAGCGGCGGATATCGAAACTATCCGCCACCGTCTGCGCGCCGGACGCCGTGTTGATCACCAGCTGCACCTCGCCCGAGCGAATCGCATCGACGCAATGCGGCCGGCCTTCCAGCACCTTGTTCACCGCCCGCGCGGTAATGCCCGCATCGGACAGATGCGCCGCCGTGCCCCGCGTCGCCATGATGGCAAACCCGAGATCGACGAAGCGGCGCGCAATCGAAACGATCGCCGCCTTGTCGCCATCGCGCACCGACAGCAGCACGGTGCCGGCGCGCGGCAGCTTCACCCCCGCACCGAGCTGCGCCTTGGCGAAGGCGCGCGCGAAACTCGCGTCCAGCCCCATTACCTCGCCGGTCGATTTCATCTCCGGGCCGAGCAGCACATCGACGCCAGAGAACCGCGCGAACGGAAACACCGCCTCCTTCACCGCGACATGGCTGCGCATCACGCTGTCATCGAGGCCGAACGAGGCAAGTGGTTCCCCCGCCATCACCCGCGCGCCGATTTTCGCGACCGACACACCGGTCGCCTTGGCCACGAACGGCACCGTGCGCGACGCGCGCGGATTGACCTCTAGCACATAAACATTGTCACCCCCCGCCTGGTTGCGCTGAATCGCGAACTGCACGTTCATCAGCCCGATCACGTTCAGTGCCTTCGCCATCGCCTCGGTCTCCGAGCGCAATTCGGCAACCACCGCGGGCGAGAGCGAGTAGGGCGGCAGCGAGCACGCGCTATCACCCGAATGGATCCCGGCTTCCTCGATATGCTCCATCACGCCGGCGACATACACGGTCTGGCCATCGGCGATGCAATCGACATCCACCTCGATCGCATCGTTCAGATACCGATCGATCAGCACCGGATTGCTGCCCGAAACGATTACCGCCTCGCGCATGTAGCGCCGCAGATTGGGCAGATCATACACAATCTCCATCGCCCGCCCGCCCAGCACGTAACTCGGCCGGATCACCACCGGAAACCCGATTTTCTCGACGATCGCCTCAGCCTGCTCCGCCGACCGAGCAATGCCGTTTTCCGGCTGGCGCAACCCGAGCGATTTCAACAAAACCTGGAACCGCTCACGATCTTCCGCAATATCGATCGCATCGGCCGAGGTCCCCAAAATCGGAATCCCCGCATCCTCCAGCGCCTGGCTCAGCTTCAGCGGCGTCTGCCCACCATACTGCACGATGCAGCCCAGCACCGTGCCATTCTGCTGCTCACGCCGGATCAGCGCAATCACGTCCTCGGCAAACAGCGGCTCGAAATACAGCCGGTCCGACGTATCATAATCGGTCGAAACCGTTTCGGGATTGCAATTGACCATGATGGTCTCATACCCCGCCTCGCGCAGCGCATAGGCGGCATGGACGCAGCAATAATCGAACTCGATGCCCTGCCCGATCCGGTTCGGCCCGCCGCCCAGAATGACGATCTTCTGCCGGTCGGTCGGTTCCGCTTCGCAATGCGGCACGCCAAATCCGCCCTCATACGTCGCATACATATACGACGTCGCCGATGCGAACTCGCCCGCCGTACTGTCGATCCGCCGATACACCGGCACCACGCCAAGCGCGGCGCGTTCCGCCGCGATCGATGTCTCCTCCCGCCCGGTCAGCTGTGCGAGACGCTTGTCGGAAAATCCCAGCGCCTTGACCGCCCGCAGCCCGATCGCATCCTCCGGCAACCCCTCGGTCACAATCCGCCGCTCCGCCGCAACAATCTCCGCCATCTGCTCCAAAAACCACGGGTCGAATTTCGACGTCGCATGAATATCGGCAACCGACAGCCCGGCGCGCAACGCTTGTGCCGCGATCAACAACCGATCCGGCCGGGGTGTGGATAGCGCGGCGCGGAACGCATCATGCGTGCCATCCCCCGGCGCCTCGACCTCATCGAGCCCGGACAACCCGGTCTCCAGACTACGCAACCCCTTCTGCAACGCCTCGGCGAAATTGCGCCCGATCGCCATCGCCTCACCGACCGACTTCATCGCCGTCGTCAGCAACGCCGGCGTGCCGGGAAACTTTTCGAAGGTGAAACGCGGAATCTTGATCACCACGTAATCGATCGTCGGCTCGAAACTCGCCGGCGTCACCTGCGTAATATCGTTGCGCAACTCATCCAGCGTATACCCCACCGCCAGCTTCGCCGCGATCTTGGCGATCGGGAATCCCGTCGCCTTCGAAGCCAGCGCCGACGAGCGCGACACCCGCGGATTCATCTCGATCACCACCATCCGCCCATCCGCCGGGTTGACGCCGAACTGCACGTTCGACCCGCCGGTATCCACCCCGATCTTGCGCAGACACGCAATCGACGCATCCCGCATGATCTGGAATTCCCGGTCCGTCAGCGTCAGCGCCGGCGCCACCGTTACGGAATCACCCGTATGCACGCCCATCGGATCGATATTCTCGATCGAACACACAATGATGCAATTATCCGCCGTATCGCGCACCACCTCCATCTCGTACTCTTTCCAGCCGAGCACACTCTCCTCGATCAACACCTCGGTCGTCGGCGATGCATCGAGCCCGCTGGTAACAATCTCCAGAAACTCCTCGCGATTGAACGCAATCCCGCCCCCCGTGCCGCCCAGCGTGAACGAAGGCCGGATTACCGCCGGCAAACCCACCAGCTCCAACGCCGCCCGCGCCTCATCCAGCGAATGCGCAATCGCGCTCTTCGGACTTTCAATCCCGATCTCGGCCATCGCATCGCGAAACTTCAGCCGATCCTCCGCCCGATCGATCACGTCCGCCTTCGCGCCGATCAACTCGACCCCATGCTTTTCCAGCACGCCCGATTTCGCCAGCGCCATCGCGGTATTCAGCGCCGTCTGCCCGCCCATGGTCGGCAACAACGCATCCGGCCGCTCCTTGATGATGATCTTCTCCACCATCTCCGGCGTAATCGGCTCGATATACGTCGCATCCGCCAGCTCAGGATCAGTCATGATCGTCGCCGGATTGGAATTGACCAACACAACCCGATACCCCTCCTCACGCAACGCCTTGCACGCCTGCGCGCCGGAATAATCGAACTCGCAAGCCTGGCCGATCACGATCGGACCCGCGCCGATGATCAGAATGGATTTCAGGTCGGTGCGCTTTGGCATGGTTAGTCCTTACGTTAAGTGATGAAGGGAAGCAGCAGGGCTCTGCCCTGCACCCGCTGGGGCCTTAGGCCCCAGACCCCTGTTTATAATTTAGCTCAGAAGAAAGGAACTAAATGAGGTTCGTGCAGACACGTATTCTTCCAATTCAAAGTTACGGAGTTTCGCCTCACCCTCCAAATATTTTTTTCCAGACTCTGTTATCTTAAATCGACAGCCAGACCGCACTTGCTCGATGAACCCCCTCGAGACCAAACTTCTCAATGCGTCTTTTTGATCGGAATCAAGTTTATCGTCTAATATTCTCGGATAACTAAATAAAAACCCAATCATTTTTTTATAGATATAAATCATTATTTCAATATCTGGCGAAAGCTCTTCAGATTTTATTTTTTCTTGTTTCTTTCTAATTTTTATGTTTTCGTCATATTTATCTAATCCGTCTCCAGTTAGATAATAATTACTATCTATTGCATTCATAAGATATGATATATCTTTAACTTCTTCATCGTTATTGAAGTATTCATCACTGCATTTTACAAGTTCATGGAAGATTAAATCAAATAAAGAATATAAAATTCTATTTTTAGATCTACCAATACCCATGTTATCGGATATCTCTGTGACCGAAAATTCGAGCTTGTCAGATTTTTCGGTGAGACTTCCAAGTGAATTTAATGTCAATCCATAATAATCGCTCTGATCGAGAACTTCACGCTCTTCCAAGTTCAAACTCCCCATTTTTAGCACGCACTGACATCGACCGCCTTAAGAATCCGTCAACCAACGGTGCCGTGTAAGCTGTGTCACCATGAGCAGGCGCATAGATCATGCCCTCCGGAATAAGGCTATTCCGCACCCATTCACCACCCGGAACGACAATTTCAACGCCTGTGCTGTAATCACCGGACCGATACCGACCAGAACTTGGCAGGTTCGCCTCGCCATAGCGTGCACCCAGTGCTTCTCGCGCGGCGTCAGCCGATCGAACCGCGCCCGGGGAAATCTCTCATCCAGCCGATCAAACTCCAGCAACACATGCCGCAACGGCGGCGCCAGCAAATCGGGCGGCGGCCTCAACTCGCGCGCCTCAATCACGATCGTGCAGCACGCCGCATCTCGCGCCATATAATCAAATTCATTCAGCAGCACGGTCTTGCCCACACCACGCAACCCCACCACGATCATCGATTTTGCGGGCCGCCTCAGCTTCGCCCGCCCGATCGCAACGCGCGTTTCTTCCAGTAGGCCAACCCGGACACACAGCTCAGGCGGCCTGGTGCCGGCGCCGGGTGAAAAAGGGTTGCGAACAGGGTTCATCGCTCAGTTATACAAAGTTTACCCGGTTATACGCCAATCTCCGTATAACCCCGTAAACTCCCTATACTCCCCCCGCCAACATCGCCGTGAACCGCCCGAACAAATGATGCGCATCGGAGGGTCCAGGGCTCGCCTCAGGATGATATTGCACCGAAAAACAACGCTTCCCGGCGCACGCAATCCCCTCGTTCGACCCATCGAACAGGCTGCGATGCGTCACCGCAACACCCGCCGGCAACGAGGCCTCGTCCACCGCGAACCCATGATTCTGGCTGGTGATCTCAACCTTCCCGGTCGCAATCTCCTGCACCGGCTGATTGGCCCCCCGATGCCCGCGCGCCAGCTTGTACGTCGTCCCCCCCAGCGCATGCGCGAGCAACTGATGCCCGAGGCAAATACCGAACAGCGGCACCCCGGCATCGAGCACGCCACGGATCGCCGGCACCGCATAAGCCGCCGTCGCCGCCGGATCACCCGGGCCGTTCGACAAAAACACCCCATCCGGCCGGTGGCGCAGAATATCCTCGGCCGAAGCCGTCGCCGGCACCACGATCACCCGGCACCCCGCACTCGCCAGACTGCGGAAAATATTGCGCTTGGCCCCGAAATCGACCGCAACCACGGTATGGCGCGGCGCCGTCTGCCGGCCAAACCCGCTCACCCGGTCCCACAGCGTCTCGGTCCATTCATAGGTCTGCGTGCACGAAACCTCGCGCGCCAGATCCATCCCCGCCAAGCCAGGCCAGTCCCGCGCGCGCGAGACCAGCGCATCGAGGTCGAACTGACCATCCTGCGGAAACGCAATCAGCGCATTCGGCGGCCCATCATCGCGGATCGCGCGGGTCAACGCGCGGGTATCGACCCCGGCAATCCCCGCCAGCCCCATGCGCTGGCACCAACGCTCCAACCCCTCCGCCGCACGCCAGTTCGACGGCGCGGTGATATCCCGATTGATCACCAACCCGCGCGCAAAACTCGTCGCCGCCTCGATATCCTCAGCATTCGCACCGACATTGCCGATATGCGGAAACGTGAACGTAATGATCTGCCCGGCGAACGAAGGATCGGTCAGCGTTTCCTGATAACCGGTCATACCGGTCGAAAAACACAGCTCAGCCGGCATCCCGGCGCTGAACGCCCCGAACCCCTTGCCCCAGAACACCCGTCCATCACCCAGCACCAGCGCGGCCGTCGCGGCATCCGGCCGCGTCGTCACCGCATCCGGCGCGCTGCCGCCCGGCAGATCCTGCAACGAAAACCCGGTCGCGGCCAGCACCGCGGGCCAGTGGCGGGTCGGAATCGCGCCGGCACTGCGCCATTTGCGAACCGCCTCGGTTGAAACCATGGTAAGTCGGGCGGCGGCTTCAGCGCCACCCAGACGATCGATCAGTTCAGCGATGGTTTTTGGCATGATTATGGGGTATGCCGGAAATTAAATCCGGGATCAACCAGAAACCAACCTTCCCCGGCCGTCGCGGAAATAGTTTCCGGTACGCCGGGGTGATAATGGAGTGACAAAATGAGCGCCTTACGAACCCAGATCCAGGCCGACCTCAAAGCGGCGATGCTCGCCCGCCAGCCGCTGACCGTCTCCACCCTGCGCATGGCCGCCGCCAAGCTGAAGGATGCCGACATCGCAGCCCGCCCCAAAGGCATCGATGCGATCGCCGATGAAGACATCGTGGCACTGCTGCGCGGCATGGTGAAAACCCGCCGCGAGTCCGAAGCCCAGTACCGCCAGGGCAACCGCCCCGACCTCGCCGATCAGGAGGCCGCGGAAATCGTCATCCTGGAAGCCTACCTGCCCCAGACCCTGCACGGCGCAGCGCTCGATGCCGCCATCGCCCAGGCCATCACCACCAGCGGCGCCGCCGGCCCGAAAGACATGGGCAAGGTCATCGCCGCGCTGAAATCCGCCCACGGTCCGGCGCTCGACATGGCCGCCGCCTCGGCCGCGGTGAAGGCGAAACTCGCCGCATCATGAGCCTGCCGCCCAATTTTCTGGACGAATTGCGCGCCCGCACCCCGCTCGCGCCGCTGGTCGCGCGCAAGGTGCGGCTCGAGCGCGCAGGGCGCGACCAGAAGGGCTGCTGCCCGTTCCATAACGAAAAATCACCGTCGTTCTATGTCTATGACGATCACTACCATTGCTTCGGCTGCGGCGCGCATGGCGATGCGATCAGCTTCGTCATGCAGAACGAAGGTGCGGCCTTCATGGAAGCGGTCGAACGCCTCGCCGCCGAGGCCGGGCTCGCCGTGCCCAAACCCACCCCCCAGGCCGCCGAAGCCGCGCGGCGCGAAGCCGACCTGTCCGATGTGCTGGAAGCGGCCGGCGCGGAATATCGCCGCCTGCTGCGCACCCCGCAGGGTGCAACGGCCCTCGCCTATCTGCGTGGGCGCGGCCTGAGCGAGCCCATCATCGAGCGATTCGGTCTCGGCTGGTCCGGCGAAGGGCGGGGCACCCTACGCGAAGCCCTCGCGCGCCAGGAGATCACGCCAGCCAAAATGATCGAGGCCGGGTTGATGAAGGCCGGCGAGCGCGGCCCCGTCGATTATTTCTTCGCTCGCGTGATGTTTCCCATCCGCGACCGTCGCGGCCGCATCATCAGCTTCGGCGGCCGCCTGCTCGGCGATGGCCAGCCGAAATATCTCAACGGCCCGGAGACCGATTTATTCTCCAAGCGCCAGACCCTGTACGGGCTCGACATCGCCCGCGCCGCCGTCCGCAACGGCGCTGCACTCATCGTCGTCGAAGGCTATATGGACGTCATCGCCCTGCACGAAGCCGGCTTCACCGGCGCGGTCGCCCCGCTCGGCACCGCCCTGACCGAGGCGCATCTCGCTGAATTATGGCGCATCTCGCCGCGCCCGCTGCTGTGCTTCGATGGCGACGCCGCCGGCCGACGCGCCGCACTGCGCTCGACCGAGCTTGCCCTGAAAGCCCTCGCACCGGATCGCGGGCTCGCCATCCTGAGGCTCAAGGAGGGTGACGATCCGGACAGTTTCGTCCGCCGCGAAGGCGCGCCAGCCCTCGCAGCCCTGATCGCCGCCGCCCCCAATCTCGCCGAAACCCTCTACGACATGCTGGCCGAGGGTGCCCAGCGCACCACGCCGGAGGGCCGCGCCGCATTTCGCAAACGCCTCGAAGCGGCGGCGCGCAGCATCGAGGATCGTTCCCTGGCCGGCGAATATCGCGCATCCCTGATCGACCGCCTCTATGCCGAACGCCGCCAATCCTTCACCGCCGGCACGCAGGCCCGGCGCAACGGCGGCGGCCGGCCCGCATCGCCGCACATCGTCCTGCCGCGCCCCTCGATCGATGCCGAAACGACCTCTGCGCGCCGCGCACGGCTGCTGACCGCAATTCTGCTTTGCCATCCGACACTATTTCCCGATCTGGAGGAAGCGTTCGGCCTGCTCGACCTGCCAGATGATTGCGCCCGGCTGCGCGATTCGATGGCAAAATGGTTTCATGGAGCGAAAGCCCTTGACTCGGACGATCTGCTCAACCATTTGACCCAATCGGGTCTGCGGGATGTGGCCGAGCCCTTGCTCGCGCTCATGCCGCAACGCGCTCCCGACAATGACGCAGCCGCGATGGCTGAGTTGGAGGCATCTTGGTACGGGATCTACGGGCTCATGAATTTGAAGCATCTGCAAGTGCAATGCGAAGAGCAAAGACTCCGTTTCGAATCTGATCCGACACCTGAAAATTTCGAGCGGCACCGCATATGCGTGATTGCCCTCAAGCGAGTCGAGCGCGGCGAATCCGACAGCGATGCCGTATTTTGACCGGAATGATGTGCGATCTCTCTCTTGCCTTGGAGACTAACGACTGATGGCGACGAAACAGGCGACCCAGACCGAAACCACCGCACCCGAGGCCGAGGCCGATACGGTCACGCTCGACATTCAATCCGCCTCGGTCAAGCGACTGATCGCGAAGGGCAAGGAGCGCGGCTACATCACCTTCGATGAGCTGAACGCCGTCCTGCCGTCCGACCAGAACAGCTCCGAGCAGATCGAAGACGTGATGTCGATGCTCAGTGAAATGGGCATCCAGGTGGTCGAGGGCGAGGAAGCCGAAGATACCGAAACCGCGCCCGCCGCCGAAAAGGAAGAGGAAGCGGTCGAGGCCGACGAAGAAGCGCCGGCCGGCAACATCAGCGAAAGCAGCGGCAGCCGGACCGATGACCCGGTGCGGATGTATCTGCGCGAGATGGGCACGGTCGAACTGCTCTCGCGCGAGGGCGAAATCGCGATCGCCAAGCGGATCGAGGCCGGGCGCGACATGATGATCGGCGGTCTGTGCGAAAGCCCGCTGACCTTCCGCGCGATCATTTCGTGGCACGAGGCCCTCAAGGACGGCAAGATGCTGCTCCGCGATGTGATCGACCTCGAAGCGACCCAGGGCGGCGGCGATGCCGGGTTCAACCCGTCGGCACCCGTGGTCGAGGAAATCGACGACGAGGAAGAGTCCGAAGGCAGCGGCATGTCGCTCTCCGCGGTCGAGGAAAAACTCAAGCCCGAAGTGTTCGAAACCTTCACCGAAATCGAGAAGCTCTACGAGAAGTTCATGAAGCTCCAGCACAAACGGCTGGACGCGCTGAACGCCGGCGAGGAAGCCAGCACCCGCTCGGAAAAAACCTACGAAAAACTGCGCGACGAACTGGTCGCAAAGGTCGAGCAGGTGCGGCTGCATACCAACCGGATCGAGGAATTGGTGATCCAGTTGAAGGAGCTCAACCAGCGCATGAACGGGCTGGAAGGCCAGATGATGCGGCTCGCCGAAAGCTGCAAAGTGCCGCGCGACGAGTTTCTGAAAGCCTATCGCGGCCGCGAGATGGACCCGGCCTGGCTCGACGAAGTGGCCAAACTGCCCGGCAAGGGCTGGAAACTGTTCGTGCCGCGCTATGGCACACAGATCACCGAATTGCGCGCCCAGGTCGGCCGCATCGCCGCCGAGGCGCAACTGCCGATCGAGGAGTTCCGCCGGGTCTACGCAACCGTATCGCGCGGCGAACGCGATTCGACGCGCGCCAAAAAGGAAATGATCGAGGCCAATCTCCGCCTCGTCATCTCGATCGCCAAAAAATACACCAACCGTGGCCTGCAATTCCTCGACCTGATCCAGGAAGGCAATATCGGCCTGATGAAGGCGGTCGATAAATTCGAATACCGCCGCGGCTACAAATTCAGCACCTACGCCACCTGGTGGATCCGCCAGGCGATCACCCGCAGCATCGCCGATCAGGCCCGTACCATCCGAATTCCGGTGCACATGATCGAAACGATCAACAAGCTGGTGCGCACCTCACGCCAGATGCTGCATGAAATCGGCCGCGAACCAACACCGGAAGAACTCGCCGAAAAACTCGGCATGCCGCTCGAAAAAGTCCGCAAGGTGCTGAAAATCGCCAAGGAGCCGATCAGCCTCGAAACCCCGATCGGCGATGAGGAAGACAGCCACCTCGGCGATTTCATCGAGGACAAGAACGCGATCATACCCCTCGATGCTGCGGTTCATGCCAACCTCCGCGAAGCCGCGACGCGCGTGCTCTCCTCGCTCACCCCGCGCGAGGAACGCGTACTCCGCATGCGGTTCGGCATCGGCATGAATACCGATCACACGCTCGAGGAAGTGGGCCAACAGTTCAACGTGACCCGCGAACGCATCCGCCAGATCGAGGCGAAAGCGCTGCGCAAGCTCAAACACCCGTCGCGCAGCCGGAAATTGCGGAGCTTCCTCGAAGACTGAGGCGAATATGCTGGATTACGCCCGCGCCCGGCCCGGCGAAGCGATCGATCGGGTGATCGTCACGGTGACGTTCATGCGGCTCGACCGCAAACCGCCGGTCGTATGGCACCCCCTGCCGGCCGGCGCCGTGATCGAACCGGCGCGTCGGCTCGATGTCAGCACCTACCGCGCCCTGTACGACCGCGTCGGCCAGCCATGGCTGTGGTGGCTCCGCCGGATGATGCCCGATGACATGCTGGCCCACCTGCTCGCTGACCCGGCAATCGCGGTGCACGTCCTAAACTACAACGGCGAACCCGCCGGTTTCTTCGAGCTCGACGCAACCTACTGGCCAGACATCAACCTGAGCTACTTCGGCCTGCTGCCCCAGGCGATCGGCCAAGGCCTCGGCTTCTCCCTGCTCGGCGCCGCAATCGACCGCGTGTTCGCAGGCCCAGTGCGCGGCATGACCGTGAATACATGCACCGCCGATCACCCACGCGCCCTGCCAAACTATCGCCGCGCCGGATTTCGCATCACCCGCCAAGTCAACGAAGTCTGGGACATCCCCCAAAGACTCGGCTTCACCATCCCAGATCACCTCCGCCCCGGCACGACGTGATGCCAGCCGGCTTCGGGGGGGTGGGGCGCCAGCAAGCAAGGCCAGGGGCTCTGCCCCTGGACCCCGTTAAAGGCGGAGCCTTTAAAATCCATTAGTTTTAGGCAAGGGGAGGGCGACCCAGGCCAGATCAGTTGAACCACCGAGGCAGCGCCCTCCCCTTGCCTAAAACTAGCGGGTTCTAAGGGCTAAGCCCTTAGTGGGGGTCGAGGGGGCAAAGCCCCCCGCCTTGCTTGCTGGCGCCCCACCCTCCCAAGCCGGCCAGCATCAGATCACGCCCGATCGATCTTGCGGCCGGATTCGAAGCCGATTTCGCGCGAGAGGTCGTGGACCATGCGGGCGAGGGGCGCTTTGGTGCCGGCGATCAGTTTGCCGATCGGGGTGGTGGTGCCCCATAATTTTGGCTGGGTGGGGACGGCAACATCGACCCGGCGTTTGAGTGCTTCCTCGATATGTTTGCGTTTCAAGCCCCCTGCCCTGCCCTCGTGATTGAGGAGGATCGTGGGGCGTTGCGGCTGGCCGGGGTTGTTCGGAATTGCCAGCAGCCGGAGTGTATCGCGCAGCCCGGCCACACTTGGATCGAGCACGATGACCCGGTGATGGGTGAGTTCGAGCAACTCCCGCTGCGACTGGAGCGGCAGGGCCGGCAGGTCGACCACGACGAAATTGTAGCGGAATCGAACCGCATCGATGATGCGCCGCGCGGCACCGACCGGTGCATCGGGCTCGGACGCCAGATGGGGCCGGGCACCGAGCACCGCGAGCCGATTCTGCACGGGTACCGCGGCATCGAGGAATACTTCGGTCGGGGTCCCTTCCGTTTCGGTCAGGAGGTCACCGAACGATCGGTGGGGTTCGACGCCGAACCGATCGAGCGCCACGCCGATGAACGGATTGGCATCGAGCAGTAACGTGTGGCGGTTGGACTCGACGCCGAGGAACCAGGCCAGCGCACAGGCGACCGTGCTGGCACCGACGCCGCCGCGTGCGCCGGTGATTGCGACGACGCGGCCACCGCGCGTCGCATCGACGATGTGGGAGTCATTGGTGATCAACGAGGCAAAGTAGCGCGCGACCATTTCGCGGGTGATCGGCTTGAAGATGTAATCCACCGCGCCGATCTGGCGGCTGATCGAGCGGTATAATTCGACATCGTCGATCTCGCCGAGCACCAGCACGCTGATCGAGGGTTCGATGACATCGCAGAGTGCCGCGAGCGATTGGAGCGGCTGATCGTCACCGGCGATGTCGATCACCAGGATCTGCGGTGCGGCCAGGCGCATCATCGCGGTGATCGCGGTCTTGATGGTGCCGCGTCGGATATCGGCGGTGTTGGCGATGCCGTTCTGGGCCAGGTCGTTCAATCCGTCGCGCAGCACGGTTTCGCTGTTCGCATCCGTGACGAAGCCGAGCACCGTGAGTTGGTCCGGGCGCCGACGGACCGGCTTGGCAGGTTGTCCGCTACGGACGGCAAGGGCTTCACTCATGGATCTTGCTCCCCTGCCCGCTCATCAGTGCGGCACCGATGGCACGAAGGTCACCCAGGCTGAGAGCGCGATGGCGACGCCATAGGGGATCGATCCGTTACGCCGTGCGCGCCATTGCTCGGCGCGCCAGACCCGCGCGATCCAACGGCGCGAGCGCGGCAAAGCGGCGATCGGAAGCGTGCTGCGGACCAACAGTCGCAACGTCAGATAGGCGAGCGCCACGCCGCCGCCGCACAGGATGACGCGGAGCGAAAACAATCCCTGCGCCGCGGCGCTGGGCGGGATCAGCAGGGAGCAGGCGGTCCAGAATTTGACGTCGCCCCCGCCGATCAGGCGCAACAGCCAGGCACCGGTCAGCACCGTGAACATCACGAGCGTGACCGCGATGCCGGGCAGCAGATCGTGATCGAGGAGCCGGAACGGCAGGGCCAGCGCGATGACGGCGGCGCTGAGGCGGTTCGGGATCAGCCGGACCGAGATGTCGCAGGCCGCCGCATAGAGCAGGCACGCGGCGATCAGCCCGGTCCATGCCTGGGTCAGGTCGCTCACGGTCGTACGGCGTACATTAAGTGGTTGCGCATCGGGCCGTGATGCGGAGACGGGGCCGATGCCATGGGCGGGATAATGACCATGGCATCGGGTTTAACCGATAGACATTAACAAACGATGATCAGGCGACGGTAAACCGGCTGTCGATATTGCCGCGCGTGGCGTGGGCGTAGGGGCAGACGATTTCGGCCTTTTTCACCAGATCCTCGGCCTGCGCCTTGTCCATCCCGGGGATCGAGACGGTCAGATGGGCGGTGATGCCGAAGCCGGCGCCATCGTCGCGCGGGCCGATGCCGATATCGGCGGTAACCTTGGTTTCGGGCGGCACCTTCACCTTTTCCTGGCCCGCGACGAATTTCAGCGCGCCGAGGAAGCAGGCGGAAAAGCCGACCGCAAATAATTGCTCGGGGTTGGTGCCGGGGCCACTGTCGCCGCCGAGTTCCTTCGGCGTGCTCAGATCGAGATCGAGCTTGCCGTCATCGGTCGAGCCATGGCCGGTGCGCCCGCCGGTGGCGTGGCCGTGGGCGTGATACAGTGTTTTCATTGCGATGACCTCCTTGGTTTATGGCCCGCGAGAGATCAGGACGATGCGCCTGTCATGCAAGGGGGCGACCGGGTGCCGCGGCGGCATGGCCCATCGGGCCGTGGCCGGCACCAAACCCCGGCGCGGCGCGCAGGGCGGCTTGCAGGAAAGCCTGCGCGCGGATGATCGCCGCCGGCAGATCGAGCCCCTCGGCCAAGCCGAGCGCGATGGCGCTGGCCAGGGTGCAGCCGGTGCCATGGGTGTGGCTTGTGTCGATGCGCGGTTGGGGAAAGGATTGGACATCATCGGGCGTGATCAGCCGGTCGATCAGCACGCTGGCGTCGAAATGCCCACCTTTCAACAGGACCGCGCGAGCCCCGCGATCGCACAGGAGGCGCGCCGCCGCGATGGCATCGGCGGGCGTGTCGATCGGGTGGCCCGAGAGTTTGGCGGCTTCGTGCCGGTTGGGGGTGATCAGGGTCGCCAGCGGCATCAGGTCGCGCAGCAGGATTTCCGCCGCATCGGGGTCGAGCAGGTCCGTGCCGCTGGTGGCGGCGAGGATCGTGTCGAGCACGATCGGCAGGGATCGCGGCAGGGGTGCCAGGGCGGCGGCGATGGTTTCGACCATCGCCGCACTGCCGAGCATGCCGATCTTGATAGCATCGACGCCGATATCGGCCAGCACCATGGCGATCGCGCGGCCGACCATGGCGGGCGGGATCGGCGTGATCGCCTGGATCGCGACGGTATCCTGCGCGGTGACGGCGGTGATCGCGGTCATGGCATAGCCGCCCAGGGCGGTGATGGTCTTGATGTCGGCTTCGATGCCGGCGCCGCCGCCGCTGTCAGAGCCGCCGATCGCGAGGATGCGCGGCGGGTTCAATCAGGCCACGGCTGGGGCCGAAGCCGCTTCGATCACGGCGCAGAGTTCATCGACGATGGCGACGATCAGCGCTTCGTCCTCGCCCTCGGCCATCACGCGGATCAGCGGTTCGGTGCCTGAGGCGCGGATCAGCAGGCGGCCGGTGCCTTCGAGGCGTTTTTCCGCTTCCGCCTGGGCGGCGAGCACGGCGGCGCTACGCAGCGGCGAAGCCCCCTGGTAGCGCACGTTGCGCAGGCGTTGCGGCAGCGGCTCGAACAGGCGGCAGACCGCGCTGGCCGGCCTGCCGTCGCGCACCAGCACCGCGAGCACCTGCAGCGCGGCGATCAGACCATCGCCGGTGGTGGCGAAATCGGACAGGATGACATGGCCCGATTGTTCGCCGCCGAGATTGAGGCCACGGGCGCGCATGGCTTCGGCGACGTAGCGATCGCCGACCGCGGTGCGGTGCAGGCCGAGGCCGAGGCCGGCGAGGTAGCGTTCGAGCCCGAGGTTGGACATCACGGTGGCGACGACTTCGGTGCCGGCGAGCCGGCCATCGGCCTGGAAGGCGCGCGCGATCAGGGCGAGGACCTGATCGCCATCGATGATGGTGCCGCGTTCATCGACCAGGATGACGCGATCGGCATCGCCATCGAGGGCGACGCCGAGATGGGCACCGTGCTCGATCACCGCGGCCGAGAGGAAGCCCGGCACGGTCGAGCCGCAATCCTTGTTGATGTTGAACCCGTCCGGGTTGATGCCGAGGGGGATCACCTCGGCGCCGAGTTCCCACAGCGCGGCGGGGGCGACCTTGTAGGCGGCGCCGTTGGCGCAATCGAGCACGACGCGCAGCCCATCGAGCCGCAGGCCGCGCGGCAGGCTGGATTTCGCGGATTCGATGTAGCGACCGCCGGCATCGACCAGACGGATCGCGCGGCCGAGCGAGGAGGCATGGGCCAGACGGTCGCTGAGGTCCTGCGCCATCAGGTCTTCGATTTCGGACTCGGTTTCATCGGAGAGTTTTGCGCCGTCCGGGCCGAACAGTTTGATGCCGTTGTCTTCGAACGGGTTGTGCGAGGCGGAGATCACCACGCCGAGATCGGCGCGCAGGCTGCGGGTGAGCATGGCGATGGCCGGGGTGGGCAGCGGGCCGGCGAGCGTGACATCCATGCCCGCGCCGATGAAGCCGGCGGTGAGTGCAGGTTCCAGCATGTAGCCGGACAGGCGGGTGTCCTTGCCGATGATGACCTGGTGGCGATAGGTGCCGCGGGTGAACAGCAGACCGGCGGCCTGGCCGAGCTTGAGGGCGATTTCCGCGGTCATCGGCGCGACATTGGCGCGGCCGCGAATCCCATCGGTGCCGAACAGGCGGCGGGGGCGGGTTTGGGGGGCGATCTGGTTCATGGCCGGAGCGAAGTCCTTTTCGGTTCGATAATCAAGCCGGTTCGAGCGCCTGGGATACCCGTAGCGCCTGCACTGTACCGGCGACGTCGTGCACGCGGAGAATGGCAGCACCGTGGCGGGCTGCGAACAGGGCAGCCGCGAGCGAGGCAGGGTCGCGCGCGGCGGGTTCGGGCACCTGGGCGATGTCGCCGATGAAGCGTTTACGCGAGACGCCGACCAGGATGGGGTGACCGAGCGCACACAGGCGATCGAGCCCGCGCAGCAGGGTGATGTTCTGGTGGGCGATTTTGGCGAAGCCGAAGCCGGGGTCGAGCGCGATGGCGGCGGGTGCGATGCCGGCGGCGATGGCGGCGTCGCGGCGGGCGGCGAGTTCGTCGATCACTTCGGTCAGGAGATCGGCGTAGTGGGCCTGGCAGTTCATGGTCGCGGGGGTGCCGCGCATGTGCATCAGGATGACCGGGCCGCCGCGCTCGGCGAGCAGCTTGGCGGAGCGTTCGTCGTGGCGGAGGGCTGAGACGTCGTTGATGATGGCGGCCCCGGCATCGAGGGCGGCGGCCATGGTGGGGGCGTTGCGGGTATCGACCGAGACCACCACGCCGGCTTCGGCGAGCGCGCGGATGATCGGGATGATGCGCGCGGCTTCGATGTTGGGCGGCACCGGGGTGGCGCCGGGGCGGGTCGATTCACCGCCGATGTCGATGATGGCGGCGCCGGACGCGCGCATGGCGAGGCCGTGGGCGATGGCGGCGGCGGGATCGGGGTGGGCACCGCCATCCGAAAAACTGTCCGGCGTGACGTTGAGGATGCCCATCACGAGCGGGGCGGCTAGCGGCAGTCCGGCCCAGTGCGGGATTGGTGGTCGGGTGGGATGATCCGGCATGCGGCGGGCATAACCGGATTTTTAGGGCACGCCAATCAGATTGGCGGCATGGTGAGGCTGCTGGCCGATCCGCTGCTGGCGGAGGTGCCGAACAACGAGGTGTCGTGGTGGTGATGGTTGGCCGATGAATTGGCGGTCAGGCCGTGGTTGGTGGCTTGGAGCTGCGCGAGGGTTGCCTGGAGGGCAGCGGCGAAGCCGGGTTTGGCGGTGGAAGCCAGGCCGCCGGCATAGGCGATCGGCTGCGCGGCGGCGGCGGTGACGGGAAGCATCATGGCGGGCTCTCCTGAAGATGAATGATATTTCGGTAGGCAAGGACGGGCTTTGCAGATAACGTGCCAGTGTGGGTGCGGCCGTGCGCCTTGGTTCGCCTTGGATGCCACCCGGCCGAAACGACCCACCCGGCATGATGTGCCGGGCAGCAACTGCCTAGTCATTGAAACAGCCGGATGAAACTGCCGAGTCAGATCGATCTTTTGAACGCTCTTGCGCCGCGCTACGGCACGGCGCTGACGCGCGATGTGGTGTATGGGCCGAACCCGTATCACCGGCTTGATATCTATCGGCCGGCGCGGCAGCGCGCGCCGCTGCCGGTGGTGGTGTTTTTTTATGGCGGGTCGTGGCAGAGCGGCGCGCGGGCGGAGTATCGGTTCGTCGGTGCGGCGCTGGCGCGGCTCGGGTTGATCGTGGTGGTGCCGGACTACCGGCTGTATCCGGATGTGCGGTATCCCGATTTCATTCATGATGCCGCCAAGGCGACGGCGTGGGTGTTTGGCGAGATTGGCGCCTATGGCGGCAATCCGGAGGCGGTGTTCGTCGCGGGGCATTCGGCGGGGGCGTATCTGGCGATGATGCTCGCACTGGCGCCGGAGTATCTGGCGGGGGCGAAATCGGACCGGCGGTTGCTGGCCGGGGCGATCGGGCTGGCGGGGCCGTATGATTTTCTGCCGATCACCGGGCCGGTGTATCGCAAGATTTTCGGGCACGCGGCTGATCTGGTGGATACCCAGCCGATCGCGCATGTCGATGCCGAGGCGCCGCCGTGCCTGTTGGTGACCGGGGCGCAGGATCGGCTGGTGGCGCCGGCCAATACGGCCTCGCTGGCGGCGAAGCTACGGGCGGTGGGGGCGAGCGTGGATACCAGGATCTATCCGGGGATCGGGCATATCCGGTTGCTGCTTTCGACCTTGCCGCCGCTGAACCTGGCGACACCGGTGCTTGCGGACATCCGCGCGTTCGTGGCGCAGACGGTGCGGGCGCGGCTCGCGGCAGCGGTGGCGCGGCCGCGCGATATGGCCGGGCCGGCGAATCCGGGCTAACATTTGCGCATGGGTCAGTCGAACGCTGTTTTGTATATCGGGAGCCGGCGGTATTCCTCGTGGTCGTTGCGGGGGTGGCTTGCGGTGCGCTGTGCGGGGATTGCGGTGGAGGAGCGGGTGATTCCGCTGTCCGGCGGGCATACCGCGGCGGTGCGGGCGGCTTCGCCGTCCGGGTTCGTGCCGTATCTGGAGCATGATGGCGCGCGGGTTTGGGACAGTCTGGCGATATTGGAATATTGCGCGGAGATTGCGCCCGGGCTGTGGCCGGGCGAGCGTGTGGCGCGGGCCCATGCGCGGGCGATCAGTGCGGAGATGCACAGCGGGTTTCGCGAATTGCGGATGGCGATGCCGATGAATTGCTGCCGGCGTTATCCTGGCCTGGGTATTACGCCGGGGAGTGCGGCGGATATCGAGCGGATCGTCGCGATCTGGCTCGATGCGCGGGCGCGGTTTGGTGGGGCGGGACGGTATTTGTTCGGTGAGGCGTTGACCGGGGCGGATATCATGTTCGCGCCGGTGGTTTCGCGGTTTTTGACGTATGAGCCGGTGCTGCCTGCGGTGGCGGTGGATTATATGGCGGCGGTGCGGATGCATCCGCTGATGGTTGCGTGGTATGATGGTGCGGCGGGTGAGCCGGCGTCCTGGATGATCGACAAATATGAGGCGGTGACATGAAATTTCGTGCTGTGATGACCGCGGGCCTGGTGTTGTGCGGGGCGGCGGTGATGCCGGCCTTGGCGCAGGGTGACGATACGGTGCCGCTGGGCATTACGGTCAAGCACGGCTGGACGCGGCAGACGACCGAGGCGGGCAAGACGACGCCGGCGTATTTCACCATCCATAATGCCGGGACGGCGCCGGATACTTTGGTTTCGACCAGTTGCCCGATTGCGCATCATACGCTGCTGCTCGATCGGTCGGGGCAGAAGGTGGGGGGGTTGGTGATCAAGCCGGGTGAGACGCTGACGCTGGCGCCGGATCAGACGCATTTGATGCTGCAGCAGAACCGGTTTCGGTTTTATGCCCATGCGATGATTCCGTGCAGCGTCGATTTTCTCGATGCGGGCAAGGTGATTTTGTATCTGCATGTCGAGCCGGACGGTGCCAAGGGGTATGAGCAGGCGCGCCGGCCGATTGTGAAGAACTGAGGGGAAGCCAGCATGGTCGAGAAACTGACGGATGCGGCGCGGGCGGCGCTGGTTGATTTGCTGCCGGCGTGGAGTTTTGCGCAGCAGGCCGAGGGTGGGCTGGATGCGATCGAGCGGAAATTCGTGTTCAAGGATTTCGCGGCGGCGTTTGCGTTCATGACGCGGGTGGCGCTGTTGGCGGAGGCGCATGACCATCATCCGGATTGGTCGAATGTGTATAACCGGGTGTCGATCCGGCTGTCGACGCATGAGGTGGGCGGGTTATCGGAGCGGGATATCAAGTTGGCTGAGGCGATTGATATGATTGGGTAGCGGAAGGAAGGCTTCTTTTTTGTAAAAAAGAAGCAAAAAACTTTCGAACTCCGGGGCACGGGCGTTTGAACCGGCACGGGCCCAAATTACCAAAGTTTTTTTTGCTTCTTTTTTGTTCACAAAAAAGAAGGACTTCCCTTGTCTTTTTGTGCTTTTTGTTACGTTATCGAAACGATTTAGGCGCACGAAATCATGGTCGTTTGCGCCAGAGTTTTTTGACGTTGAAGGAGGGGATGAACGGCTGGTGCCAGGGTGGCACGGGCGGTGGGGGTGGGCCGAGGATATCGCGGAGTTGTTCTGGCGTGAAGTCGATGCTGCCGTCGGGGTTGATTTTGTATTGGTCCATGAAGCTGTTCGGGGGCGTTTCAGATAGTCGGGCAGGCGGATGCCGAGCATGTGGCAGAGCGGGCGCAGGGCGCGGGCGGTGGCGGGGTGGGTGGCGATGAGTTCGGTGGTTTCCGCGAGGGTGAGGAGGTGCTCGATCTGGCTGATGTAGCTGTTGGTGTTGCAATGCGGCACGACGCGGCGGACCCAGCCGAAGCTGCGCGGCAGGGTGGGCGGCGGGCCGGGGAAATAGGCGGCGGGCCAGTTGGGTGGTGGTTTGGCGGGTTTGGCGGCGGCGGGTTTGGGGTTCGGGTTGGGTTTGCGCAGGCGGATGGGACGCGGGGCGGCGGTGGCGAGGGTGGTGAAGCGGCGGAACAGCAGCGCGATGCGGGCGTTGATCATCCAGAGGAGGGGGGCGGACACGGCGAGGCGTTTGCCCTGGTCGGCAATGGTCTCGCGCAGCATGCGGATGCTGTAGGCGAAACGGTCTTGCAGGGTGGTGGGGAGGAGGTTCGGGGTCCAGGGCACGGATGCTTTATAGGACGCGACCCCGGGGGGTGAGAAAGCGGAAAATTGGGGGGTTGGATGATTTTGCGATGGCGCGGGCGTTGCGCGCCGGGACAATACGGCCGGTTTTTTTCGGAAACGAAAGAGTTTGTTAACGAATAGCCCCGTAAATGGGCGCAGCGGGTGCCGCGCTCATCGACGGGTTCGGGATCAGAGGATGAAGCGGCTGAGGTCGCCCTTGGCGGCCAGGGGGGCGACTTTTTCGTGGACGAGGTTGGCATCGACGCTGATGGATTCGCCGGTGCGGTCGGTCGCGCCGAAGCTGATTTCCTCGAGCATGCGTTCGAGGACGGTGGCGAGGCGGCGGGCGCCGATGTTTTCGACGCGGTCGTTGATGTCGGCGGCGAGGCTCGCGATGGCGTCGATCGCGGCATCGGTGAAGTCGAGATGGACGTGTTCGGTGGCCATCAGGGCGACGTATTGCTTGAGGAGCGAGTGTTCGGGTTCGGTGAGGATGCGGCGGAGATCGTCGCGCGAGAGCGGGGCGAGTTCGACGCGGATGGGCAGGCGGCCCTGGAGTTCGGGCAGCAGATCGGAGGGTTTGGCGATGTGGAAGGCACCGGAGGCGATGAAGAGGATGTGGTCGGTTTTGACCGGGCCGTATTTGGTTGAGACGGTGGTGCCTTCGATGAGGGGGAGCAGGTCGCGCTGCACGCCTTCACGCGAGACATCGCCGCCACGAAAGCCGCCTTCGGTTTTGGCGCAGATTTTATCGATTTCGTCGAGGAAGACGATGCCGTGGTTTTCCGCGTGGGTGCGGGCGTCGGCGGTGAGTTGGTCGGTATCGAGCAGGCGGTCGGCTTCCTCGCGGTTCAGGGCGGTGCGGGCGGCGGCGACGCTCATGCGCTTGCGGCCCTGCTGGCGGCCGAACATGGATTTCATCATTTCGCCGATGTTGGCGGCACCACCGGGGGGCATGCCCGGCATATCGAGCTGGCCGATCATGTTGGCGGGGTTTTCGGCGACTTCGATGTCGATTTCCTTGTCTTCCAGCTGGCCGTCGCGGAGCATGGTGCGGAAGCGGGATTTGGTATCGGCGCCGGCCCCTTCGCCGACCAGGGCGGTGAGCAGGCGTTCCTCGGCGGCGAGTTCGGCGCGGGCGGCCACGCCCTTGCGATTGGCATCGCGCAGCATGGTGATGGAGATTTCGACCAGGTCGCGGATGATGCTTTCGACGTCGCGGCCGACATAGCCGACTTCGGTGAATTTGGTGGCTTCGACCTTGATAAACGGCGCTTGCGCCAGTTTCGCCAATCTTCGGGCGATTTCGGTTTTGCCGCAGCCGGTCGGGCCGATCATCAGGATGTTTTTCGGGACGACTTCCTCGCGCATGGCTTCGGGGAGTTGCTGGCGGCGCCAACGGTTGCGCAGCGCGATGGCGACGGCGCGTTTGGCATCGTTCTGGCCGACGATGAAACGGTCGAGCTCGGAGACGATTTCGCGGGGGGTGTAGGTTGGGCTGTCGATCACAGGGTTTCTACAATCAGGTTGTGGTTGGTGTAGATGCAGATGTCGCCGGCGATTTTCATGGCGCGGCGGGCGATGTCCTCGGCGGTGAGGCCCTCGACGGTGAGCAGGGCGCGGGCGGCGGCGAGGGCGAAATTGCCGCCGGAGCCGATGGCGATGATGCCGTCCTCGGGTTCGAGCACGTCGCCGTTGCCGGTGAGGGTGAAGGAATGGACGCCATCGGCCACCGCCATCATGGCTTCGAGGCGGCGGAGGTAGCGGTCGGTCCGCCAGTCTTTCGCCAATTCGACGCAGGCGCGTTCGAGCTGGTTGGGGAAGCGTTCGAGCTTGGCTTCGAGGCGTTCGAGCAAAGTGAAGGCATCGGCGGTGGCGCCGGCGAATCCGGCGAGGACGGCGCCGTTGCCGATGCGGCGGACCTTGCGGGCGTTGCCTTTGACGACGGTGTTGCCGAGGCTGACCTGGCCATCGCCGGCCATGGCGACCGCGCCGTTCGCGCGGACGCAGAGGATGGTCGTGCCGTGCCAGCCGACCGGATCGTGCGGGTTTTCCATGATTGGGAGATGGCATGGGTGGCGTAGAGAAGGAAGGGAAGCGCTTCTTTTTTGAAAAAAAGAAGCAAAAAACTTTCTGGAGTTGGGTTCCCGGCGGTGTCACCCGAATGGGCTAACGAACGAGAGTTTTTTTGCTTCTTTTTTTGCAAAAAAAGAAGACCTTGCTTTACTTTTAGCAGTCGTGGTGTGTTGGTGACGGGCGGCGCGGCAGCGTGCTGGATAAGCAAAAAAGGACGATCAGGGATGCGTGAGGGGTTCGAGACCAGGGTCTATCATTATTTCGAGATCATCGTGGTGCAGGTGCTGACGCTGCTGATGGCGGTGGTGGTGACCGCGGCGCTGCTGCATCTGATTGCGAATATTCTGCATGATATTTTCTACACCAGTTTCGATCCGACCAATCCGGCGATTTTCCAGTCGGTGTTCGGGGCGATTTTTACCGTGGTGATCGCGCTGGAGTTCAAACGGTCGATCCTGGTGACCAGCGAGCGGGCCGAGGGGTTGGTGCGGGTGCGGGTGGTGATTTTGATCGGGATGCTGGCGATCGTGCGCAAGCTGATCATTCTGGATCTCGGCAAGGGGCAGTCGGAGACGTTGTTTGCGCTGTCGGCGGCGTTTTTATCGCTGGGGGCGGTGTATTGGCTGGTGCGCGATCAGGATCGGCGGGATCAGGCCGAGCAGGTGGAGTGAGGGGCGATGGTCGTGACCGTCCGCACGGGTTGCTCGGCGCGGATTAGCCTCATGTTTCGTGAGAGATGAGGCTATCGCCGGAAACCGTGCGTCGGGTCATGAAAATGGGGTCAGCCGGGTTGGGTGGATTTGAAGCTCGGCAGCGCCTGGATTGCGGTCCACCAGGCGGGGAAGCCGGGGATGTCGAAGATGGTTTCGGCATCGGGCGTCATGGCGACGTAGGCGATGATGGGTGCGAGGTAGAGGTCCGCGAGGCTGAGGTCGCCGGCGATGAAGGGGGACGCGCCTTTGGTTTGCATGGCGAGGGCGAGCACCGTGCGGCCGTTTTCGATGCCGGATGCGCGGGCGGCTTCGTTTTTGCCGCCGACGAAATCGGGGAACAGATGATAGGCGGCGACACCGCCGAGCAGCGCGCCGTAGCCGTAGGAATCGATCAGGCCGATGATCATGTCCATCCGTGCGCGGTCTTTCGGGGTGGCGGGGATCAGGGCGGGGCCGGCCAGGATGTCGTTCAGGTAGCGGGTGATCGCGCTGGTTTCGAGGATGCGCAGGCCATCGTGATCGAGCACGGGGACCTTGCCGAACGGGTGGCGGGCGAGGTGTTCGGGTTGTTTGGGTTCGCCGGCGAGGACGTTGATCTGGTGTTGCTCGAACTCGGTGACGCCTTTTTCGGCGAGGACCATTTTGACGGTGCGGACGTAGGTGGAGCCATCGAAGCCCCAGAGCGTGAGTGCGGACATGGCGGATTTCCTTTGGTTCGACCGGAGGCGGCTTTGGATTTACCTTGGATATGGCCGGATTGGCGGGATTGTCCAGCAGGGGCAACGCCTGGCCCCGGGGACGCTTGCCAAAACGGGGGCTTGCGGGCTTAACGGTGGGCAAATCATCGGCAGCGGGGGGATTTATCATGTCGGGGCAACATTCGGCGGAAATTGCGGCACGGCTTGACCGGCTGCCGCCGTCGCGCACGGTTTGGACCATTATTGTGCTGATCTCGCTGGGCGGGGTGTTCGAGTTCTATGATCTGTTCTTTACCGGGTATGTGGCGCCGGGGATGATCGGGTCGGGGCTGTTCAAGCCGGCGTCGTTGGGGGTTTTCGCCTCGCTCGGGGCGTTGAAGGTGGCCGGGTTCGGGACCTTCGTGTTTGCGACCTTTGCGGGGCTGTGGCTCGGGGCGCTGGTGTTCAGCCAGGTGGCCGACCGGTTGGGCCGGCGGATCGTGTTCACCGGTTCGTTGATTTGGTACATGGTGTGCACCGCGATCATGGCGTTTCAGACCACCGGGTTTGCGCTGGATATCTGGCGGTTCATTGCGGGGATCGGCATCGGGGTGGAGCTGGTGACGATCGATACGTTCATTTCCGAAATGATTCCGCGCGCCGAGCGCGGGCGGGCGTATTCGATCAATCAGATGATCACCTTCGCGGTGGTGCCGGTGATTGCGTTTCTGGCGTATTTTCTGAAGGGCAGCAAACCGTTCGGGCTGGATTATTGGCGCGTGGTGATCTTGATCGGGTCGGTCGGGGCGCTGGTGGTGTTTTTGTTGCAGCGCGGCATTCCGGAAAGCCCGCGCTGGCTGGCGCGGCATGGGCGGATGGCCGAGGCGGAGGCGATTGTCGGCGAGATCGAACGCAAGGTGATGGCCGAGACCGGGCGGGCGCTGCCGCCACCGCAGCCGGCGGCGCCGGAGGAGGACGGCGTTGGGTCGTTTTTTGAGATTTTCAGTCCGCAGTATCGGAAGCGCACCATCATTCTGTCGGTGTTCAACATGGCGCAGGTGATCGGGTTTTACGGGTTTGCCGCCTGGGTGCCGACGCTGCTGATCCATCGCGGCATTCATGTGACGGCGAGCCTGGAATATGCGTTCATCATCGCGATCGCCAATCCGTTCGGGCCGCTGATCGGCACGTTGTTCGCCGATCGGTTGGAGCGCAAGACGCAGATTATCGGCGGGTTGGCGGTGATGGGCGTGGTGATCGCGCTGTTTGCGATGAGCAACGCCCCTGCCCTGCTGATTGCGCTCGGCGTGTTGTTCACCTTGGCGGCGAATATCATGTCGTTCGCGTATCACGGGTATCAGCCGGAATTGTACCCGACGCGGATTCGCGCGCGGGCGGTGGGGTTTGTCTATTCGTGGAGCCGGCTTGCCGCGGCGTTCGCGGGGCTCGCGATCGGGATTTTGTTGAGCGATTACGGGGTGCCGGGGGTTGCGGTGTTCATTGCGACGGCGATGCTGGTCGGGATCGTGATGATTACGCTGGGGCCGTCGACGCGGGGGTTGGCGCTGGAGCAGATCAATCATTGAAGGAAGCACTTCTTTTTTTGGAAAAAAAGAAGCAAAAAAACTTTTATTCGCTGGGCCTGTGCTGGTGAAAAGGGCCGAGGCCTAGATTAGAGAAGTTTTTTGCTGCTTTTTTTCAAAAAAGAAGGACTTCCTTAACCATGCGGCCCGCAAGATTGGCGGGCCGATCTTTTTGGGCTAAGCAGCGCGGATGAGCCGCAACGCAACCATCAGTCGTAAAACTTCCGAAACCGCGATCGAGTTGATGCTTGATCTCGATGGCACGGGGCATACCGAAATCGCGACCGGAATCGGATTTTTTGACCATATGCTGACCGCGTTCGGGCGGCATTCGATGATCGACCTTGATGTGCGGGCCGAGGGGGATCTGCATATCGATGCGCATCATACGATCGAGGATGTCGGTATCGTGCTGGGCCAGGCGATCCGCGAGGCGCTGGGCGACAAGCGCGGGGTGACGCGGTTCGGGTTTGCCGCGGTGCCGATGGATGAGGCGTTGTGCGAGGCGGTGATCGATTTGTCGGGGCGGGGGTTTCTGGCGTTCAACGTGGCGTTCGAGCGGCCGATGCTGGGGGATATGGACACGCAATTGGTGCAGGAGTTTTTCCAGGCGTTGGCGGCGAACGGGCAGTTTGCGCTGCATGTGAATCAGCGGGCTGGGCATAATGCGCATCATGTCGCCGAGGCGGCGTTCAAGGCGGTGGCGCGGGCGCTGCGGATGGCGGTTGAGCCGGATGCGCGGGCGGCGGGTGCGGTGCCTTCGACCAAGGGGGTGCTTTGAGGATCGCGGTGATCGACTACGGCAGCGGCAATCTGGCTTCGGCGGCGCGCGGGCTGGAGCTTGCGGCGGCGCGGTGCGGGATCGATGCGGTTGTGACGATTACCGATGATCCCGACGTGGTCGGGCAGGCCGATCGGATCGTGCTGCCGGGCCAGGGTGCGTTTGCCGATTGTGCCCAGGGGTTGGCGGCGCGGCCGGGGTTGGCGGCGGCGATGCATCGGCGCGTGGATGCAGGGGCGCCGTTTCTGGGCATTTGCGTTGGCATGCAATTGATGGCGGCGCGCGGGTTGGAGCATGGCACGACGCCGGGGTTTGGCTGGATTGCCGGCGATATCGCGCCGATTGCGGCGAACGGGTTGCGGCTGCCGCATATGGGGTGGAACGAGCTGGTGTTCACGCCGGGGGCGCATCCGTTGCTGGAGGGTTTGAAGACCGGCGATCATGCGTATTTCGTGCATTCCTATGCGCTGATCACCGATGAGCCGGCGCCGGTGATTGCGACGACCGATTATGGCGGGAGGGTGGTCGCCATGGTGGCGCGCGGCAATCGGGCGGGGACGCAATTTCATGTCGAGAAGAGCCAGGCGGTCGGGTTGACGATCCTGGGCAATTTTCTGCGGTGGAGTCCGCAATGACGACCGCACCGATCCGTGACATGCCGCCGCCGGAGACGCTGGCGGTCGATCGGCTTGCGGTGATCGGCGACGACGACATGCAGGCGCTGTGCGAGGCGGCGGATGCGGCGATTATCGATGGCGGCGGGTTCGGCTGGATCAAGCCGCCGGGACGCGCGGCGCTGGAGCAGTATTTTCGCGGCGTGGTGATGGTGCCCGAGCGCGAGTTGTTCGTGGGGCGGATGGACGGCACGATTTATGGCGCAGCACAGTTGGTGCGGCCGCCGCGCAACAATGAGGCGCAGGCGTTCGGTGCGACGATCGCGCTGAATTTCGTGGCCCCCTATGCGCGCGGGCATGGGCTGGCGCGGTTGATTTTGCGGCGGGTCGAGGATCGGGCGCGGGCGCTGGGGTATCAGGTGTTGAACCTCGATGTGCGCGATACCCAGGACGCGGCGATCGCGCTGTATGAGGGGGCGGGGTTTCTGCGTTGGGGGACGCATCCGGCGTATGCGCGGGCGGAGGGGCGGACTGTGGCGGGGCATTTTTATTATAAATTGTTGCAGGCGCATTGATGAGACGAGAAGAAGAAGGCTTCTTTTTTGTAAAAAAGAAGCAAAAAACTTTTTTTCGCTGGGTTATGGGCGTCGAAACGGGTATGGGCCAAACTAATAAAAGTTTTTTGGTTCTTTTTTACAAAAAAGAACACTTCTGATGCCCCTAACCTTATATCCGGCGATCGACCTGAAAGACGGCGCCTGTGTCCGCCTCAAGCGCGGCGCGATGGACCAGGCGACGGTGTATGCCGATGATCCGGCGGCGCAGGCGCGGCGGTTTGAGGCGCAGGGGTTTACCGCGTTGCATGTGGTCGATCTGAACGGCGCGTTTGCCGGCAAGCCGGTGAATGCCGGGGCGGTGCGCGCGATTCTGGCCGCGGTGAGCATGCCGGTGCAGCTGGGCGGCGGGATCCGGGATATGGCGGGGATCGAGGCGTGGCTGGCGCTGGGGATTTCGCGGGTGATTCTGGGCAGTGCGGCGGTGACGAATCCGGCGCTGGTGCGCGCGGCGGGGGCGGCGTTTCCCGGGCGGATCGTGGTCGGGATCGATGCGGCGGAGGGGATGGTGGCGACCGAGGGCTGGGCCGAGGTTTCGACGCTGGCGGCAACCGACATGGCGCGGCGGCTGGAGGATGCGGGGATTGCCGCGATCATTCACACCGATATCGCGCGCGATGGGATGCTGGCGGGGTTGAATCTGGAAGCGACCGAGGCGCTGGCGCGATCGGTTGCGATTCCGGTGATTGCGTCGGGCGGGGTTGCGGGAATTGGCGACATCGTGGCACTGCGCGCGGCGGCGGGGCGGACGCGCAATATTATTGGCACGATCATCGGGCGGGCGCTGTATGATGGCAGTCTCGATCCGGCGGCGGCTTTGGCGGAGGCGGCTTTGGCGGAGGCTGGGACGTGCTGAAGCTGCGGGTGATTCCGTGCCTCGATGTGAAGGACGGGCGGGTCGTCAAGGGTGTGAATTTCGTTTCGTTGCGCGATGCGGGTGATCCGGTCGAGCAGGCGCTGGTGTATGACGCGGCGGGGGCGGATGAGCTGACGTTTCTGGATATCACGGCGAGTCATGAGAACCGGGACACGATCATCGATGTGGTGTCGCGCACCGCGGCGCGGGTGTTTCTGCCGCTGACGGTGGGCGGCGGGATCCGGAGCACCGAGGATATGCGGCGGTTGCTGCTGGCGGGGGCGGATAAATGCAGCATCAATTCGGCGGCGATTGCGCGGCCTGAGTTCATCAACGAGGCGGCGCGGAAATTCGGCAGCCAGTGCGTGGTGGTGGCGGTGGATGCGCGGGCGGTGCCCGGCGGCGGGTGGGAGATTTTCACCCATGGCGGGCGCCAGCCGACCGGAATCGACGCGGTGGCGTGGTGCGGCGAGATGCAGGCGCGCGGGGCGGGCGAGATTCTGCTGACCTCGATGGACCGGGATGGCACCGGCAGCGGGTTTGATATTGCGTTGTTGCAGGCAGTGGCGCGGGCCGTGACGATTCCGATCGTTGCGTCGGGCGGGGTTGGCACGCTCGATCATTTTGCCGAGGGCGCGCGGGCCGGGGCGACCGGGCTGCTGGCGGCCAGCGTGTTTCATTTCGGTCAGTTCACTATTTCGGAGGTCAAGGCGAGTCTGCACCGCGCGGGCCTGCCGGTGCGGCTGACCGCGTCATAACCTAGAGGATTGCATGCCCAAGAAACCGACCAAGACTGCGACGATCCCGCCCGAGGCGGCGCCGGCGAAGATGAAGACCGGCAAGACCAAGGCCGAGACGGTGAAAATCGTAAAGGCCAAGGCCGTGAAAGCGAAATCCGCCAAGGCGAAGGCGGCGAACGCGAAGTCGCTGAAGGCCAAGGCGGGCGCCAAGGTGAAGGCGGCGCCACGGTTTGCGCCGGTGCCGCCGCTCGACCCGGATGCGCCGGATGCGCGGGTGATGGACCGGCTGTGGTCGACCATTATCGCGCGGAAGAACGCCGATCCGCTGATCAGCCATTCGGCGCGGTTGCTCTCGCGCGGGGTGAACAAGGTGGCGCAGAAATTCGGCGAGGAATCGGTCGAATGTCTGATCGAGGCGGTGGCGGGCAACCGTGAGGCGCTGATCGCGGAAAGTGCCGATGTGCTCTATCATTTGCTGGTGATGTGGGTCGCCGTCGGGCTGCGGCCGGAGGATGTGTGGAGCGAGTTGAAGCGGCGCGAGGGGATTTCTGGGATTGCCGAGAAATCGGCGCGGCCGGTGATGGTGTCGATTGCGGAGACGAGGAAGATTCCATGAACGAGACGCCGGGGAACGAGACGCCGGGGAACGAGAAACCAGGGACCATGAAGCCGGGCGTGAGCGGCACGCCGCCGTATGATGATCAGAACGTGTTCGCGAAGATTTTGCGCGGGGAGATCCCGTGCCGCACAGTGTTCGAGGATGAATTTGCGTTGGCGTTTCACGACATCAACCCGCAGGCGCCGCATCATGTGCTGGTGATTCCGAAGGGGCGGTATGTCGCGTTCGCCGATTTCGCGGCGAGCGCTTCGGATGCGGAGATCACCGGATTTGTCCGCGCGGTGGGGCATGTGGCGCGGCTGCTGGGGTTCGAGGAGAGCGGCTATCGGCTGCTGGCGAATATGGGGCCGGACAGCCATCAGGAAGTGCCGCATCTGCATGTTCATATCTTCGCGGGCCGCCCGCTGGGGCCGATGCTGGTGAGTTGAGCCGGTGATCATCGCAGCACGGCGTCTGCTGATCGATGGTGAGATCATCGGTCCGGGTGGCTTGGTGATCGAGGATGGGCGGATCGTGCGCGTGCTCGATGGTGCGCCGGATGATGCCGATGTGGTGCTGGCGGATGGGGTGTTGGCGCCGGGGCTGATCGATCTGCACAATAACGGCGGGTTCGGGATCGATTGCGCGACGGCTGGGACGGTGGATTTCGAAACTCTGTGCCGGGGGCTGGCGGCGTGCGGGGTGAGCAGTTTTTTGCCGACGGTGATTACCGCGCCGATCGGTGACTTGCAGGCGGCGGCGGGGCGGATCGATGCGGCAATGCAGGCGCAGGCGGCCGCCGGGCCGGGTGCCGCGATGCTGGGTTTGCATCTGGAGGGGCCGTTTCTGGCGCCGGAGCGGCGCGGGGCGCATCGGGCGGATTGGTTGATCGTGCCGGATGCGGCAGCGCTCGATGCGTTGCTGGGTGATGCGGCGATGCGCCGGGTGCTGCGGATGGTGACGCTGGCGCCGGAACTGCCCGGGGCGATGGCGGCGATCGGGCGGCTGGTGGCGGCGGGCATTGTCGTGTCGCTGGGTCATACCGATGCGGATGCGGCGTGTGCGACCCGCGCGATCGATGCGGGGGCGCGGCTGGCGACGCATGTGTTCACCGCGATGCGGCCGTTTCATCATCGTGATCCCGGGGTGATCGGGGTGGCGCTGGCGGACGCGCGGATCGCGCCGTGTTTCATTGCGGATGCGGTGCATGCCGATGGGCTGAGTCTGCGGCTTGGGTTTGCCGCGGCGGGGCGGCGGGCGGTTGCGGTGACGGATGCGGTGAGCCTGGCCGGGATGCCGGAGGGGTATGCGGCGGATTTCGGTGGCGGGTCAGCGATGGTGCGCGATGGCGCGGCGCGGCGGCCGGATGGCACGCTGACCGGGGCGGTGATCGCGCTCGATGAAGGGGTGCGGCGGTTGATTGCGGCGGGGATTGCGCCGGCGGCGGCGCTGGAGGCCGCGACCGCGGCGCCGGCGCGCGCGCTGGGCCTGACCGACCGGGGGCGGCTGGCGGCGGGGCTGCGGGCGGATTTGGTGTGGTTCGACGATGCGTTTCAGGTGCGCAATTGCTGGATCGCGGGGGTTGCGATCAAGCCCGTCGTGCCATCGGGGCGGCGCGCGGCGACGCTGCCGCTGACCGAGGCGGTGCGAACCGACCTCGATGATCTGGATATGCGGACGAGCGAGGCGATCATCGCGGTGCTGCTGGCGCAGGAGGTGGTGGCGCAGGCGGCGTTGCGGCGCGCCGCCCCTGCCCTCGCCCGGCTCGCCGATGCGGTTGCGGCACGTCTGGCGGCGGGTGGGCGGCTGTTCTACGCCGGGGCCGGCACCTCGGGCCGGCTGGCGGTGCTGGATGCGGTGGAATGCGGGCCGACGTTTTCGCTGCCGCCGGGGGTGATCATTCCGTTGATCGCGGGTGGCGCGGCGGCGGTGAGCGGCGCGGTCGAGGGGGCCGAGGATGATGCGGCGGCCGTGGCGGGGCTGCTGGCGGATTATGCGATCGGGCCGGGGGATGCGCTGGTCGGCATCGCGGCTTCGGGGGCGACGCCGTTCACGCTGGCGGCGATCGAGGCCGCCGGGCGGGCCGGGGCGCTGACCGGCAGCATCACCAACAGCGCCGGGCCGATCGCGGCGGCGGCGGAGATTGCGGTGGTGATCGCGACCGGGGCGGAGGTGATCGCGGGGTCGACCCGGTTGTCGGCGGGGACGACGCAGAAGATTGCGCTGAATTGCCTGTCGAGCACGGTGATGATCCGGCTGGGCAAGGTGTTCGGGCCCTATATGGTCGATCTGAAGCCGAGCAACGCGAAGCTGCGGTTGCGGGCGGCGCGCATCGTCGCGGCGATTGCGCCGTGCGAGCGTGCGGCGGCGGAGCGGGCGTTGGCGGATTGCGGCCATGAGGTGAGCACCGCGATCATCGCGTTGCGGTTCGGGCTGGGGGCGGATGCGGCGCGGGCGCATCTCGCGCGGTGCGGCTTTCGGTTGCGGGCGGCGCTGGCGGCGGATGGCCGGGCCGACTGAGGCTGGGGCTGTGGTGTATATGGGCGTTGAATGCCCGGATTATCAGGGTTTTTTGCGAAGTTCGGCTGTGTGGCGCTTGCGCAGGGGGGCGAAAATGCGTAATTGCTAGGGTGGCTGCGGGTATTGTGTTCGCGGCTCATTCCTGTTCGGGGATGTTTTTTCAATCCGCCCGGCATCGTCGGGCAGTCGAGGCTCGATCGCCCGCATACCAAACTGGCCGCGCACGCGGTCTTGTTTCAAGGATTCAAGCGACTTCATGGGTTCAATCGCAACTGTTGCGCGCCAGCATGGCGCAGACCAATACACCGGCACTGACGACTTCGCAGCCCTGCTCGACAGCACATTGGGCAGCAATACCGGGTTTGAAGGCTCGGTCGTCTCAGGCCGCGTTTCGCGCATCGACGACGAATTCGTTGTGGTCGATGTCGGACTGAAGAGCGAAGGCCGGGTTCCGCTCAAGGAATTCGGCGCCCAGGAAGTCAAGCCGGGCGATGTGTTCGACCTGTTCATCGAGCGCTACGAGGACAAGGACGGCTCGATCGTGCTGTCGCGCGAGAAGGCCCGCCGCGAAGAGGCGTGGACCGCACTCGAGCGCGCGCATGAGGCGCAGACCCGGGTCAACGGCATCATCCATGGCCGCGTCAAGGGTGGGTTCACCGTCGATCTCGGTGGGGCGACCGCGTTCCTGCCGGGCAGTCAGGTCGATATCCGGCCGGTGCGCGATGTGACGCCGCTGATGGGCATGTCCCAGCCGTTCCAGATTTTGAAGATGGACCGGGCGCGCGGCAATATCGTGGTTTCGCGCCGTGCGGTGCTCGAAGAGACCCGCGCCGAACAGCGTTCGGAGCTGATCCAGGGCCTCAAGGAAGGCCAGATCCTTGACGGCGTGGTCAAGAACATCACCGATTACGGTGCGTTCGTCGATCTGGGCGGCGTCGATGGTCTGTTGCACGTGACCGATATCGCGTGGCGCCGGATCAACCACCCGGCCGAGGCGCTGACCATCGGTCAGCCGGTGCGGGTGCAGGTGATCCGGTTCAATTCGGACACGCAGCGCATCAGCCTGGGCATGAAGCAGCTCGAGACCGATCCTTGGGAAGGTGTGGACGTCAAATATCCGCCTGGCATCAAGGTGACCGGCCGCGTTACGAACATTACCGACTACGGTGCGTTCGTGGAGCTGGAACCGGGCGTCGAAGGCCTGGTGCATGTTTCGGAAATGTCCTGGACCAAGAAGAACGCGCACCCCGGCAAGATCGTGGCGACGAGCCAGGAAGTCGAGGTCATGGTGCTGGATGTCGATGCCGGCAAGCGGCGGATTTCGCTGGGCCTCAAGCAGGTTTCACGCAATCCGTGGGAACAGTTCATGGACGATCACCCCGTGGGTTCGCTGGTCGAAGGCGAGATCCGCAACATGACCGAGTTCGGCCTGTTCGTGGGTCTGGCGCCGGAAATCGACGGTATGGTCCATATGTCCGACCTGTCGTGGGACGAGCCGGGCGAGCTGGCGATGGCCAAGTTCAACAAGGGCGATATCGTCAAGGCGAAGGTGCTCGATGTCGATGTCGAGAAGGAGCGCATCAGCCTTGGGGTGAAGCAGCTCGAGGAAGATCCCGCCGCCGGCGTGCTCGACCGCGTGCACAAAGGCATGATCGTGACCTGCGTGATCACCGCGGTGCAGACCAACGGGCTTGAAGTGAAGGTCGATGACGTGCTGACCGGCTTCATCCGCCGCGCCGAACTGGCCCGTGACAAGGGTGATCAGCGCCCCGATAAATTCGCCGTCGGCGAAAAGATCGATGCGAAGATCACCGCCGTGGACCGCGCAGCACGCAAGTTGCAGCTGACGGTGAAGGGCAAGGAGATCGACGAGGACAAGCAGGCGATGGCCGATTTCGGCTCGTCGGACTCGGGTGCCTCGCTGGGCGATATTCTGGGTGCCGCGATCCGTCGCCGCAACCAGCAGGCGCAGAGCGAGACCTGAGTTTCGATTTAGTTTGGTTGGGGAAACGCCGTCCTTCGGGGCGGCGTTTTCTTTTTTGATGAAATCGTCCATCATCCGTGGATGGCAATCAGGATATCGGACACACTTCGGTTCACCCGAGTAAAAATTCACAATTGGATGAACTTTCGTGACGCCGAAGTTCATCTTCTCAGTCGTGCTTTTTTTGTCGGACCGAACGCCGCCGGCAAATCGAATTTTCTCGATGTGTTTCGTTTTTTGGCGGATATCACGCGGCCAGCCGGCGGTGGACTGCAAGCAGCGATATCGAGCCGCCGGGGAATGACCGGTGTTCGATCGCTCCACGGCCGGAGGCCCTCCGACGTGGAAATCGAAGTTGATATCGGGTCGGACAATGATCCATCGGCGTGGCGGTACTGCCTGGCTTTTAATCGAAGAGGTCCGCGCAATCTGCCGACGGTAGCCCGTGAAGAGATCTGGCGGCACGGCGCGTGCATCGAAAAACGCGCGATCAAAGAAGACGTTGAAGCAATGTCTCAGACGTTGCTAGAACAGACGGCCGCCAATCAGCAGTTCAGGGCTCTTGCTGAGTTTTTAAGGACTTGTCGCTATCTCCACGTGGTTCCTCAGATCGTTCGCGACCGAAGACGAGCGCTCGAACGGGGGGACGATCCCTATGGCGGTGACCTCCTCCGACGAATGAAGGATATGCCGAAGAAGCGGCGCGATCCTCGGCTGCGGCGCGTTGCGGAGGCGCTGCGAATTGCAGCACCGCAATTTCGAGACCTCAAGCTTGAAGACGACAAGGATGGTGTGCCGCATCTCTGGGCCGCTTTTAGCCATTGGCGCGGTAAGATGGCCAACCAGAACGAAGAGGCGTTTTCTGACGGCACGCTGCGCTTGATCGGCTTGTTGTGGTCAATTGGTGAGGGCGGTGGACCACTCCTGCTGGAAGAGCCCGAGCTATCCCTAAATGATGCTGTGGTTGGACAAATTCCTCCGATGTTTGCGCGAATGCAGCGGTTATCCGGGCGGCAAGTGCTTGCAACGACGCATGCCGCCGCTCTTCTGGACGTCAATGTGGGACTGAAAGAAGTCCATCTCATTGAGGTCGACGAGAACGGTAGTAAGATCACGACAATTTATGATGATCCCGCTATTCGGTCACAAAGCGAGCATGGCATGTCCATCTCGCAGGCTGTGCTGCCTCGTCTCAGACCGGCAGATATCGAAAGCCTATCGGGTATGAATGTCGCAGCTTGAGATAGACTATTGCGCCGAAGGCCAATCGGACATGGTTATTGCACGGAAACTGATTGTCGTAGCAGGTCACGCTCCGGGACGTGCCTATCCGAGAGAAAACGGTGCTCAAGGTAAAGCCGCCGTCGATCGCTTGGTCGCCGGACTCAATGCCGGTGCGGCTTTTGGAAATCCGGTTCTTGTCCTGCGGGACATGGATGAAGCAGACTGTCCTGCAAGCCTTATCCAACAACTGCTAACAACAAGAAGCCCGCGTATGCTCCTCCGAATTGCCGTGCGCAGCGCGGATGCTTGGTTGATGGCTGACCGAAAAGCCTATGCCATATTCTGTGGCATAAAGGAGCGGCAGATCCCGGAAATGGTTGAGAATTTGGCGCGTCCGAAATCAATTATCGAAGCTTGGCTCGACAATGGAAAAGCGCGACGCCTGGCACGATTTGTTATCCAACAACGGCGACTTGGTATGCCGAACTATCAGATAATCGGACAGTGGCACGCAGAATTTGCACGCTCTGATTGGGACCCAATTCGAGCGGCCAATTCCGATACGTGTCCGTCATTGCAGAGAGCGATCGTTTGTATTCAGAACATGTTATAACCGCGCGAGACCAAGTGTCGAATGGCGCATGAGACGATGAAACTCGACCGGATCGTTACGCCATCGCCCGTCGCGCGCGGCGCAGGTGCAGGGCACCGCGGCCGAGGCCGTAGGCCAGCGCGCCGAAGAAGCCCACGAAAAATCCGACGGGCCAGTTGGTGAGGTAGGACAGCGCGATCGCCGCCCAGACCGTCAGCAGCGATAATGCGACCGAGAGGGCGATGGCGAGGCCGGCGCGATCGGTCAGGTTGCGCGCGGCGGCCGCCGGGCCGACCATCAGGCTGAACACCAGCAGCGCGCCGACCACCGGCAGCGCCACCGCCGAGGCCATGGCGAGGATGACCAGGAAGGCGGGGTCGGTGCGCGCGGGGGCGGCACCGCGCGCCTGGGCGAGATCACGCGAGACCGCGCTGAGCAGCAGCGGGCGGAACAGCAGCAGAACCGCGCCGGCCGCCGCCGCGCTGACCAGCGCGATCGGCGTGATATCCGCCGCACCGATGCCGAGCACCTGGCCGAACAGCAGGCCATAGACCTCCTGCGCGTAGGTGGTGGTACGGCTGAGGAACAGCGTGCCGAGCCCGAGCAGCATCACCAGGGTGAGCGCGGTTGCCACCTCCGGCCGGCCGCGGCGGCTCAGCGCATCGATGCCGATGACGCCGAGAGCCGCGAAGGCGACCAGACCGCCGATTTCGTTGATACCGAGCCAGGCGGCGGCGGCGGCACCGGGAAAAATGCTCAGCGGCAGCGCGTGGGCGGCGAACGAGGCCCCCCGCACCACCACGAAAAATCCGACCAGGCCCGCGGTTGCCGCGACGATGGAGGCGGCGATCCAGGTGTTGATCATGAAGCCGGAAAACATGCTCAGGACCCCGCCATCCGTCGTCGCGCAAGCGCGGTGCCGAGCGGGCCGGCGGCGAGGTAGGCGGCCAGCACGATCATCACCACGAAGACACTGACCGGCCAGCCGTGGCCGGGGGTCCAGTAGAAACTGTCGTAGGCGAGCGCGATGCCGCCCCAGGTGGCACAAAGGCCGATCGCCGCGGCGATCAGGATCGCGGTGCCGGGCCTTGTTGCGAGGCGCAGCGCCGCCGCCGCCGGGCCGATCAGCAGCGCGGTCGAGAGGATGGCGCCGATCGTCATTGCCGAGAGGGCCACCGCGATCGCCAGCACCAGCAGATGAGCGAGGCCGATCAGGCGCGGGTCGATGCCGCGGATGGCGGCGAGATCGGGGTCGATCGCGATCAGCAGCAGCGGGCGGTAGAGTGCCGCGGTCATTGCCAGGGCGAGCGCGCCGACGCCGAGTGCGAGCGGGATGGTGGAAGGCGCGATGGCGAACATCGAGCCGAACATGACGGTATTGGCGGCACCGGAGGCGCTGGTGGTGGTCATGTCGAGATAGAGCAGCAGGGCGGTGACGCCGAGCCCCGCGCCGAGCACGATGCCGGTGACCAGATCGCGCTCGCGGATCTGGCGCGCGCCGATCGCTTCCATGCCGCCGGCGCCGAGTGCCGCCATCGCGAGAAAGCCTGCCAGCGGGCGAATGCCGAACAGCAGGGCGGCCGAGCCGCCGGCGCTGCTGATATCGGCCAGGGCGTGGCCGGCGAAGGACTGGCCGCGCAGCACGGTGAACACGCCGACCACGGCCGAGACCAGCGCCGCACCGCCGCCGATGATCAGGGCGACCTGCACCGGGCCGTTGCTGAAGAAGGCGGCACCGATCATGCCGTGTCAGCGGATCTGGGTGACATGCACGGGCTCGCAGGCGATATCGGCGTCCAGCCCGTCCTCGCCGCCGGCGGCGACCACCAGGACGCGGCCGTGCACGCGGATCACATCGATATGATAGCCATACAGCCGGCTGAGCACGGCGCCGCGCACCACCTCCCCCACCGTGCCGCTGACCGAACTGCCGTTGGCGAGGTAGACGATGCGGTCCATCACCGGCAGCAGCGGGTTCATGTCATGCGCCGAGAGCAGCACGGTGATCCGCTGTTCGAACGACAGGATGTGCAGCAAGGATACCACCTCGGCCACGCTGCGGAGATCGAGATTGGCGAGCGGTTCATCGAGCAGGAGGAGTTTCGGGCGGCGGACCAGCGCGTGCGCGATCATGATACGCTGCTGCTGGCCGCCCGACAGATCGCCCACCCGGCGATCGGCGAAGCCGGTGGCATCGACCGCGGTCAGCATCGCATCGACCGTGCGGCGGCGCGCGGCGGAGGGCAGCGGCAGGCCGAAGCGATTGCCATCGAGTCCCAGAGCCACCACATCGCGCGCGCGGAGCGGCATGAACGGGTCGAGTTGGATTTTTTGCGGCACGTAGCCGATTTCGTGACCGCCGGTGTCCACCGTGCCGCGATCCGGCTTCACGAGGCCGAGGATCGTGCGCAGCAGCGTGGTCTTGCCCGACCCGTTCGAGCCGATCAGGCCGCAGAAGGAGCCCTGCGCCAGGGTGAAATCGACGTTGTGGAGGATGGTGCGGCCGGCGAAGGCGACGGAGATGGAGGATAGGGTGAGCATGTTAAGGAAAGACTACTTTTTTGAAAAAAAGTAGCAAAAAACTTTTGGGAGTCTGGGCCTCGGGCTTTGGCGTTGTGGTGCCTCCGGACTTGGCGAATGAAAGTTTTTTGGTTCTTTTTTTCAAAAAAGAACCCTTCCCTACTTCGTAACCATTGCGCGCCCCGAAACCGCCCGCTGCATCGCCTGAACTTCCGCCAGCATCCATGACTGGTAGGTATAGCCCGGCGTCGGCATCGTCTCATAGACCCCGACGACGGGGATGTGATTCCTGCGGGCGAGATCGAGAAACGCGGTGGTCAGCGGATCGGTGACCTGCTGGTTGTAGACGAACAGTTTCACCTTGTGCCCGGTGAACAGGGCGTTCTGGGTCGCGACGTCCTGCGGTGACGGATCGGTGCCGTTCATGATCGCGGCCTGGAGGGTGAACGGGGTTTCGATTCGCATGCCCAGCGCTTGCAGCAGGGCGTCGGCCACCGGTTCGGTCACCGCGACCGGTGTTGCGGGGTAGCGTGCCTTGAAGGCTGCGATCGCGGCGTTCCAGGGGGCGAGTGCTGCGATGAAGCGTTGGGCGTTGGCGTGGAAAGTGGCGGCGTGCGCGGGATCGATGGCGGCGAGTGCGGCGGCGATCGCCTGGGCGACTTTCGGCATGGTCGCGGGTGCGTACCACAGATGCGGGTTGGGCGTGCTGTCCGGCAGGCCGAGCAGATGCTGCACGTCGATCACGCGGCGCTGGGGATTGGGCACGGCAGCCATGATCTTGTCGGCCCAATTGTCGTAGCCGAGGCCGTTTTCGACCACCAGCGCGGCGCGGGCGATCTGGCGCGCGACCTTCGGGCTGACTTCGAATTCGTGCGGGTCGACGTTGGGGTTGGATTCGACCGCGCCGACCGTGACATAGCTGCCGCCGATCTGACGGATGACATCCGCATATTGGTTTTCGAGGCCGAGCGCGCGGATCGGCGCGGCGGCGCGGGCTTGGCTTAGTCCTGCGAGCGTCAGCGCGAGGCCGATGGCGGCGCGGCGGCTGGTGGTGATTGTTGGCGGCATAGACGCTCCTCCCCGCCGGTGTCGTAGCCAGATTGGGGGTTCGGATCAAATGGGTGGTTATGATCGGTGTGGTTTTTCGGGGTTTGGTGCGGAAATGAGGGGCCTGGTTTGCGGCATCATCGGGCCGATCGGCACAAGTGTCGCGCTGGAGGCTTCGCGCAGGCGAATCACATGCTATAAGCCCGGCCCGATGACGCACGCGCACCCCAAGACCGTTCCGCCCGCCCCGCACCCCGCGATTCCGGTGCCCTCGCCGGCCCGCAAACACCGGCCGCGGCTGGCGTTGTTGTGGCTGCTCGCCCCGCTCACGCTCGGCGGTTGCGGGATTTTCGGTGGGGGCCATGCCCATACCGGCGATGCGGGCAAGCCAGAAAAATCGGTGGCATTGCCGCCGGCCGGCACGCTCTATGCCAACGGCATCGCGTATCTGCAGAAGGGCGAGAATAAAAAAGCCTCCGATGCGTTCAACGAGGTCGAGGTCAATTACCCCTATTCGACCTGGGCCACCCATGCCGAGTTGCTGCACGGCTACGCCGAGTTCCGCCGGCAGAATTTCGACAGCGCGGTGGGCGCGCTCAACCGCTTCATTCAGCTCCACCCGGCCAGCCCCGATGCGGCCTATGCCTATTATTTGCGCGCGCTGTGCTATTACGAGCAGATCGAGGGCGTGCAGCACGACCAGACCTTCACGCTCGAAGCGGTGCAGGCGTTGCAGGATGTGGTGACGCGGTTTCCCAACAGCGCCTATGCGCGCGATGCGCGGGTGAAGCTGCGCCTGGCCCAGAACCGCCTGGCGGGGCATGAAATGTCGATCGGCCGGTTCTATGAGCGGCAGAATCTCTATGCCGCCGCGGTGACCAAATATCAGGAAGTAGTCCAGCAATATCAGACCACCACCTTCGTGCCCGAGGCGCTGGAGCGGCTGACCGAGTGCTATCTCGACCTGGGCCTGACCAAGGAGGCGCTGCGCACCGCCGCCGTGCTCGGCTATAATTATCCGGGGTCGCGCTGGTATCAGGATGCCTATAACAAGCTCGGCGCGCATGATCTGCTGAACGGGGTGGCCAAGCCGAAACGGTCCGGCGGGTTCCTGTTCGGGCTGCTCTGACCCGGGCGCAGCCACGCCATGCTCACCGCGCTGTCGATCCGCGACGTGGTGCTGATCGATCGGCTCGATCTGAGTTTCGATGCGGGGCTTTCGGTATTCACCGGTGAAACCGGGGCGGGCAAGTCGATTTTGCTCGACGCGCTGGGGCTGGCGCTGGGCGCGCGGGCCGATGCCGGGCTGATCCGCGCCGAGGCCGCGCAGGCGGTGGTGACCGCGTCTTTCGTAGTCGGCGCGACCCATCCGGCCTATGCGCTGCTTGATCATCATGGGATTGCGGGTGGTGAGGACATCCTGCTGCGGCGAATCGTGGCGCGCGATGGGAAATCGCGCGCGCTGATCAATGATCAGCCGGTCGGCGCGGCGCTGCTGCGGCGGGTTGCCGATCTGCTGATCGAAATCCAGGGCCAGCACGCCCAGATCGGGCTGAGCGACGCCGCCACCCAGCGCAACATGCTCGATGACTACGGCGTCGATCGCGCGCTGCGCGACACTGTCGCTTCGTTCCATGCCTCGTGGCAGGCCGCCGAGGCGGCGCGGCACGATGCCGCCGCCGCCCTGGCCGAGGCGCAGCGCGACGAGGATTTCCTGCGCCACGCGGTCGATGAACTGGCCACACTGGCGCCGCGCAACGGCGAGGAGGATGATTTGGCGGCATCGCGCCAGCATTTGCAGGGGGCTGAGCGGCGTGCCGAGGCGATCGGCAATGCGCTGGGTGAGCTCGCCCCGCGCGAGCGCCGCTCCGCCGGGCCGGCCGCCACGCTGCGGAGTGCGGCGCGCGCGCTCGCCCGCATTGCCGAGGCGGAACAGGGGCCGGTGATCGGCCAGGCGTTGGCCGCGATCGAACGCGCCGAGGAGGCGTTGTCGGAGGCCGAAACCCTGCTCTCGCGCGCCGCCAGCGAGGCGGAGGCCGATCCGCGCGGGCTGGAAGCGATCGAGGAACGGCTGTTCGCGCTGCGTGCGATGGCCCGCAAGCATGGCGTCACCGCGCCGGAACTGCCCGGCCTGCTCGATCATTTCGCGGCACGGCTTGCGACGCTCGATGCCGGCACCGCCTCGTTGCAGCAATGCGAGGCCGCGGCACACGCGGCGCGGGGCGAATACGTCACCGCCGCCGCGGCACTCACCAGCGCGCGCGATCAGGCGGCGGCCCGGCTGTCACGCGCGGTCGGGCGGGAATTGCCGCCGCTCAAGCTCGATCGCGCCCGCTTCGTGGTGGAGCGCAGCGCCCTGCCGGAGCTGCAATGGGGGCCGCGCGGCGCGGATGCCGTGCGGTTTTTGATCGCGACCAATCCGGGCGATGCGCCGGGCGCGCTCGACCGGGTGGCTTCGGGCGGTGAATTGTCGCGCCTGCTGCTGGCGCTGAACGTGGTGCTGGCAGGGGAATCGCCGGTCGGCACGCTGATTTTCGATGAGGTGGACAGCGGCATCGGCGGTGCCACGGCGGCCGCGGTGGGCGAGCGGCTGGCGCGCATCGCGCAGGCGACGCAGGTGCTCGTGGTGACGCATTCGCCCCAGGTCGCCGCGCGCGCCGGCGCGCATTTCCAGGTCGCCAAGGCCAGCGGCCGGAGCCGCGCGCAGACGCTGGTGACGCGATTGCCGGCCGAGGCGCGGCGCGAGGAGATCGCCCGGATGCTGGCGGGTGAGACCATCACGGATGCGGCGCGCGAGGCCGCCGCCAGCCTGCTGGCGGGCGCATGAGCGGCGCGCGTGACACCCTGGCCGCGCTGATCGCGCGGCTTGCCGAGGCCGATCTCGCCTACCATCGGGACGATCAGCCGATCATGGATGATGCGACCTATGACGCGCTGAAACGCGAGGCGGATGCGCTGCGCGCCGCCGACCCGGCTCTGGCCGCGTCACTCGATCAAGTCGGTGCGCCGGCATCCGGCGCGTTTGCCAAAATTCGCCATCGCCAGCCGATGCTATCGCTGGACAACGTGTTCGATGATGTTGAATTTGCGGCATTCTGTGCGAAAATCCGGCGCTTTCTCAACCTTGGGCCGGCGCCGCTCAATTTCGTGGCGGAGCCGAAGATCGATGGGCTGTCGATCTCGCTGACCTATGAGAACCGCCGGTTCGTGCGCGGGGCGACGCGCGGCGATGGCAGCGAGGGTGAGGACGTCACGGACAATCTGCGCACGCTGGCCGATCTGCCGCTCGTTCTGCCGGATGACGCGCCGGAGATGATCGAGATCCGCGGCGAGGTCTATATGACCAAGGCCGATTTTCTGGCGCTCAACCAGGGCCAGGCGCGCCAATTCGCCAACCCGCGCAACGCCGCCGCCGGCAGCCTGCGGCAGTTGGATGTCGCGATCACCGCCTCGCGCAAGCTCTCGCTGTTCGCCTATGCGCGCGGTGCGGCCAGCGCGCCGGTGGCCGCGACCCATGCCGAATATCTCGCGACCCTCCGGCGCTGGGGGTTTGCGGTCAATCCGCTGGCGCGGCCGGTCAGCGAGGCCGACGCGGCTGGATTTCAGCAATCGATCGGTGAGCGGCGGGCCGGGCTCGATTACGATATCGACGGCGTGGTCTACAAGATCGATGATCTGGCGTTGCAGGATCGGCTTGGCTTCGTCGGCCGCGCGCCGCGCTGGGCGGTGGCGTGGAAATTTCCGGCCGAGCGCGCGATCAGCGTGCTGCGGGCCATTACCATCCAGGTCGGGCGCACCGGGGCGCTGACGCCGCGCGCCACGCTCGATCCGGTCAATGTCGGCGGCGTGCTGGTGCAGCACGCGACGCTGCACAACGAGGACGAGATCATCCGCAAGGATTTCCGGCTGGGCGACACGGTCGAGTTGCAGCGCGCGGGGGATGTGATCCCGCAGGTAATTCGCGTGCTGCCCGAACATCGGCCGGACGATGCGGTGCCCTATGCGTTTCCCGATCATTGCCCGGTGTGCCACGCGCTGGCGATCAGGCCGGCCGGCGAGGTGATCCGCCGCTGCACCGGCGGGCTCACCTGTGCGGCGCAGGTGGTGGAGCGGCTGATCCATTTCTGCGCGCGCGGCGCGTTCGACATCGAGGGGATGGGCGAAAAGACCGTGCGGGAGTTCCATGCGCGCGGCTGGCTTGCCGGTGCGCCGGATATTTTCCGCCTGCCCGCGCGCGCGGAGGCGATTGCCGCACTCGAAGGCTGGGGCGAAACCTCGGCCGCGAAACTCGCCGCCGCGATCGAGGCGCGGCGGACCGTTCCCCTCGCCCGCTTCATTTTCGCGCTCGGCATTCGCCGGATCGGCGAGGCCAACGCCAGGCTGCTGGCGCGCCACTATACCAGCTACGCCAACTGGCGCGCGCAGATGCAGGCGGCGGGGGAGATCGGCTCGGATGCACGGCTCGAACTCGGCTCGATCTCGGGCATCGGTCCGTCGATCGCCGAGGAACTCGCGGGGTTCTTTGCCGAGCCGCACAACCGCGCGCTGCTCGATGATCTGGTGGCGCCGCTGACCATTCTCGATGAGGCGGCCACCGCCGCGTCCGGCGCGCTGGCGGGCAAGACCATCGTGTTCACCGGCACGTTGCAGCAGTTGGCACGGCCCGAGGCGAAGGCGCGCGCCGAGGGTTTGGGCGCCAAGGTGACCGAATCGGTTTCCAAGAAGACCGATTATGTCGTGGTCGGTGAGGATGCCGGCTCGAAGGCCACCAAGGCGGCGGCACTCGGCGTGACCATTTTGACCGAGGCCGCATTCCGGGAGTTGGCGGGGTTGTGACGCGTGCCCGCGCGGATGCCCGTCAATCGTTGATCGTCAATCGTTGATCGTCAATCGTTGATCGACAGCACCATGATCGGGTCGGCGATTTTTTCAGGCGCGATTTCCTGATCGAGCGGCAGCACGGCGGTGCCGATCGCGAAGAATTCGATGACGTGGCTTTGCCAGCCGTGGCTGCCTTCATGGATATCGACGCCGACGACGCCTTCGGCCTTGGCCGCCGCGGCTTCGAACTGCATCCGCTCGACCGCGATTTCGCGCGCTTCGTACATGGCGGAGGTGAAGTTTTCGAGCTCGACGTTCTGGCCCGCGCGGGCGAGTGACGCGAGCGCGCCGCGATGGGCGACGTGATAGACGCAGGAGCCCATCACCATCTCGACCGGCCGGTAGCCGGCGTGCAGGAGCGACCAGAAATCCTGCCCGGACAGATCCGAGGTGAACGGCCCGCCGTCATGCGCGCGGAAACCCTTGTGGCCCTCGCCGTGGACGACGCCGGTGCCGATGGCGATGAATTCGAGCAGATGCTCGTCCCATTCCAGCCGCTTGATCGTGAGTTTGACGCCGACGATACCATCCGCCCCCATGGCGCCGGCTTCCGCACGCATCCGCGCCATCGCCAGCTCGCGGGCGTGGTACATCGCCTTGGAGAGCACATCCATTTCCTGGTTCTTCGACCAGCTGCCGTACTGCACGCCGACATGATAGACGCAGGTGCCGACGCACAGGCCGATCGGCTCGAACCCCGCCTTGCGCACCAGCAGGAATTCATTGACGCTGAAATCGGAGGTGAACACCCCCGATGAATGCAGCGAGGAGCGCAGCCCTTTCAGGCGTTCCTTGGCGTGAACCGGTATGGCGCCGTTGGTGTCGTCGGGCATGTCAGATCGCTCCGTCCTGATCGTTGGTGGCATAGGATTGGTGATGGCGTGTCGTGCCGGTCAGCGGCGTGGCACCCTGGTGCATGTCGACCACCATTTTGATCTCGTGCGGGATCGGCGTGCCGCGCCTTGCATCGACCGTGGTGGCGATGACGATGTGGCGCGCGAGATATTGCTTGGGCTGGTTTTCGCCGCCTTCCTGCTCGAACATCTCGCTGAAATTGAGATGGGCGAGCACGCCGTTGCCCTGGCCGCGCGCGCTCTGGCGCAGATCGGCGTGGGCGCGGCGGCGCACGTCTTCCCATAAATTCGACAGGGCGGTGGATTCGGTATTGCCCATCCAGAACTGGTTGGTGGCGCCGCGCCAGTCGCTCATCCATTCGTAATGCGCGCCGATCGCGATGCCGGTTGCCACCACGTCGGCTTCGAGCAGCTTGACGAATTCGAGCGCGGGGACCGTGGCGATCACCGGCTCGGCGCTGGGGGGCAGACCGTCGATTTTCACCGCGGTGCCGACCAGGGTGAAATCCATGCTGGCTTCGATATCCATCGGGATCGTGCGCATTTTGACATCGAGCACGGCGTTGGCGCCGGCGATGCGGGCTTCCTCGCGCAGGCGGGCCAGCGCCTTGTTCCAGCCCTCGGCGTGGCCGAGCGTCCAGGACCAGCCGTAGTGCAGCCAGCAGGTGGCCGATACCGAGGCGATCGGGCGGATGCCGTGCGAGCGGGTGATCAGCAGTTCGGCGGGCGACATCGTCGCGGTCCAGGGCACGGTGCCGCGGCTGGCACCTTGCAGGCGTTCGAGCGTGCTGGTCGGCACCCGCCCTGCCCGCAGATTCATCATGATATCGGCCTGGCGATGCGCGGTCGCGGCTTCCTGGGCTGCGGCCTCCGGCGATTTTCTGAAGCGATCGAACAGGCCCATGATCAGGCTGCTTTCCTTGTTACGAGGCCATGAAGGCGCTGATCGACTGGCTGAGGCTGCGGGCGTGGGCGGAGGCTTTTTCGGTCTCCTGCGCCAGTTGCGCGAACCAGGTGCCGGGATCGACCTCGCGGGTGTTCAGCGTGATGCCGCGGACTTCCATCGCGATGCTCGCTTTCAGGCGGCCGTGGTCGATTTTCAGGGCGTAGACATGCTCATCCATCCGCACCGCGAGGCCGACCAGCGTGGCCTTGCGGGCGAATAATCCCTTGGACTCTAATATCGTCACGCGGTCCGGCATCGCTTCGCGCAGCCGCAGGGCGAAGGCGTTGAGATTGCTCTCGGCATCGGCGGTGAAGCGCCGCAGCCATGCCGCCTGGGTGTCGAAATCGGGGCTGGCGCTCACGGTTTTTCGACCGCGCGCTGGTTGACGCTCTGCATGCCCTTGACCAGCCGGTTGCGGACATCGGCGAGCTTGGCCTCGCGCTCGCGATCGCCGGCGGCGATTTCGCGCTCGATGTCGATCACCTCGTTCATGGTGCGGATCGATTCATCGGCGACCTGGGCCAGAACATCGATGTTCCGCTGATCGCCGCCGAGGCTGCGCGCCGCGGTGGTTGCCGCCTCGTGCGCGCCTTTGGAGGCGAGCAGCGTGATCTGGCGGTTCGCTTCGTCGAGTTTCGCCGCCTCATCGGCGGCGTGGCGAATTTCGACCTGCACCACCGCCTGCGAGGCCACCGCCATCAGGCGCGGGATGACCACCAGCATGCCGTTGGAGATTTTCATCATCCGCGTCTCGGCCGCCTGCTTGTTCTGCCCGATGATCGGGATGAGTAATGCCGAGCCGACCAGCGCTTCCCGCATGTCCGCGACCTTGCCGCGGAAATTGGCGATCGCGCCACGGAATTCCATGACATCCGCCGCATCCGCCGGATCGCCGGTTTCGACCGCGTGCAGCCGCAGCGCCTCGAGCTCGTCCTGACCACGATCGATCGCGAGCTGGCCGGCCGCGATCTCGATTTTCAGCGCGTGCAGGCTCTGGCGGATCGCGAGCGCCTGCTGGTCGAGCAATTCGATGGTCACCGCCAGATCCGCCTTGGTCTTGCGCGCCTTGGCCTGTTCGGCGTCCATCAGGTCGAGGAACTGCTTGCGGTTTTCGGTGAAACCCTTGAAGGCGGTGTGCGCATCGGCGGCGGCACCCATCAGTTTGCCGAAAATGCCCTTGCGCGGGGCGGGCTGGCCGTTACTGGCCTCGGCCTGCAAATCGGAGATGCGCAGGATTTTGACACCGTCGATCACGGCGGCGGCAATCCGGCCGACCTCGCCCACTTCACCCAGGCGCACGCCGCTGAGCAGTTGGCGGGATGCGCCGGCGATGCCGGCCAGCACACCATCGCCGTGGTCCATCAGGCTGGTGGTGGTGCGAAAATCGATTTTTGCCGCCGAATTCTGCGCGGCGGCCAGATCATCGGGGTTCAGATTGGCGATTTCGACCAGGCGTTCCAGACGGGGCTGCGGCTGCAAACGTTCATCGGTCGTGGCGGGGCCGGCGGGCCGCGTCGCGACGGCCTGGACCGGCGCCGGCGCCGGATCGAGATTGTCGAACACCGAAAGGTCGAGCGGCGCGGCTTGCGTTGGTTCAGGCATTGGGCAGCCCTTCTGGTTCGTGCGCGGACCATGCGATTCCGCGACACTGTGAATACAGCACTATGGGGTGACGTTCCAGATGATACCGATCACGCATTCGTGTCGGGTGTTTCGGGGCTGATGATGCGCTGCGGTGGCGCGCTTGCATTCCTGCGGGCGGGACGCACATGCTCGTGATGATATTTTGCATGATGTGCTGCCGGTTTGGTGAACGCTGATGGCGACGCGCGGCACGGCGGGTGTCGCGGCGCTGGCCATGCCGCTGAAGCGCGCGATCACCGGCAAGGTGGTGGCGGTGTTCAACGATCGGGCGCGCGGCGAGGCGCCGGTGGTGCGGCGGGCGGATGGGTTGTTCGGGCCGCGCGCGGTGGCGTGGCGGGTCAATGGCGATGTCACCTCGATGATGGTGGGCGGGGTGGCAGGTTTGATGATGCAGATGCTGCATCCGGCGGTGTTGGGCGGGGTGTGGGATCATTCGAAATTTCGCACCGATATGGCGGGGCGGTTGCGGCGGACCGCGCGGTTCATTGCCCTGACCACCTATGGCGATCGGGGCGAGGCAGAAGCGGTGATTGCGCGGGTGCGGCGGATTCATGGCCATGTGCGCGGGGTTTTGCCGGATGGCACCGCCTATGCGGCGGATGATCCGGCGTTGCTCGCCTGGGTGCACGTGACCGAGACGATGTGTTTTCTGGATGCGTGGGTGCGCTATGCGGAGCCGGGCATGTCTGGTGCGGATCAGGACCGGTATTTCGCGGAGATGGCGGTGGTGGCGTCAGCGCTCGGCGCCGATCCGGTGCCGCGCACGCGGGGTGAGGCGCGCGATCTGGTGCGGGCGATGCGGCCGGGGTTGCGCTATAATGAGCGGACCCGCGAGGTGATGGGGATTTTGCGGAATCAGCCGACGACATCGTTCATCTCCGGGTCGTTTCAGGCGCTGACGATGCAGGCGGCGGTGGATCTGCTGCCGGGCTGGGCGCGGCGGCTGCATGGGCTGGATAATCCGGTGATGGCGCGGCCGCTGGTGCGGGCGGGCACGTTCGGGGTGGCGCAGACGTTGCGCTGGGCGTTTCGCTGAATTAGCCTCCGTTCGGACCTGCCTGGGATTTCGCGATGACATTGGATGCGACGGCTGCTGGCGTTTATGCGATTGCGGCGACGCCGTTTTTGCCGGATGGGGCGGTGGATTACGCCTCGGTCGATCGGCTGACCGATTTTTACCTGGGCTGCGGCGTTACCGGGTTGACGATATTGGGGATCATGGGTGAGGCGCCGAAGCTCGATCCGGCGGAGGCGCTGGCGATTTCCGAGCGGGTGATCCGGCGGGCCGGGGTGCCGGTGGTGGTCGGGGTTTCGGCGCCGGGGTTTGCGGCGATGCGGGCGCTGACGCATGGGGTGATGGCGAGCGGGGCGGCGGGGGTGATGATTGCGCCGCCGCCCACGCTGCGCACGGATGATCAGATCGTTACGTATTATCGGCAGGCGGTCGAGACGATCGGGGCCGATGTGCCGTTCGTGATCCAGGATTATCCGCTGACGCTGAGCGTGGTGATGACGCCGACGGTGATCCGCACGATCGTGATGGAGCATGCGTCCTGCGTGATGCTCAAGCATGAAGACTGGCCGGGGTTGGAGAAAATCTCGGCACTGCGGGGGTTTCAGCGCGAGGGGTCGCTGCGGCCACTTTCGATTTTGACCGGGAACGGCGGGTTGTTCCTGGATTTCGAGATGGAGCGCGGTGCCGATGGGGCGATGACCGGCTACGCGTTTCCGGACATGCTGGTGGAACTGGTGGCGCGGGCGAGCGCGGGCGAGCGGGAGGCGGCGCATGATTTGTTCGATGCGCATCTGCCGTTGATCCGCTACGAGCAGCAGCAGGGGATCGGGCTCGCGGTGCGGAAATACGTGTTGCAGAAGCGGGGCGCGATCGCGCATGACGCGCAGCGGACGCCGGCCGCGGTGCTGAGTGCGGCGGCGCGGGGCGAGATCGATTATCTGCTGGCGCGGTTGGCGCGGGTGGATGGCCGGGCGCTGGTGTGAGGTTCGCGAAGGAAAGACTTCTTTTTGTGAACAAAAAGAAGCAAAAAAACTTTTTTAATTTGGGCTATGGGCGCGACAACGGCACGGGCCAAAACAGATAGAAGTTTTTTGGTTCTTTTTTTCAAAAAAGAACACTTGGCTTTACTGCGCCCTCCAGCGTCGCGACGACCATGGTTTCCAGACCGGCGGGGCCGGCGGCGGCGATCATCGGGGCGGTCCAGCGGTGGGCGACGCGGCCGGATTCGATCATGATCATTTCGGTGCAGGTGGTGCCGATGGTGGCGAGCATGTGGGTGGACATGACGAGGCCGTGGCCGGCGGCACAGAGCTCGGCCAGGAGGCGGCGGATGCGGGCGAGGATCAGCGGGTCGAGGCCGTTCAGCGCTTCATCGAGCAGCAGCAGGGGTGGCGTGCCGAGCAGCGCGCCCATCAGCGAGAGTTTCATCCGGGTGCCGAGGGAATAGGCGCTGATATTGGTGCGCAGCCAGGGGCCGAATTGCAGGGTCGTGATCAGGTCGTCGCGCGGCCAGGCGTGGGGATGGCAGCCGCGGATCGAGCCGATCAGTTCGAGATATTGCTGGCCGGTGAGGTCGGGCGGGAGATCGGCCGGGTCGACGGCGTAGCCGAACTGGCGTTTGGCGTGCTCCGGGGCGGTTGCGAGATCGATGCCGGCGATCCGGATGGTGCCTGCCAGGATGGGGATCTGGCCGCTGATCGCGCGCAGCAGGGTGGATCTGCCCGACCCGTTCGCGCCGAGAATCGCGGTGAAGCTGCCGGGGTGAACGGTGAGATCGATGCCGGTGATGATTTTGGTGCGGCCATAGCCGGCGGCAACGCCGGCGACGGCGAGCAAGGGTGGGTTAGCGTCCGGCACGGAACGCGGCGCGGGCGCGCAACATCAGGATGATCAGCAGGGCGTACAGGATGAGGAAGGCCAGGTTTTGCAGGGCGGCGTATTGGTCGGCCGCGAGCATCAGGGCGGTGAGGTAGAAGCCGAGCGCCAGACCGGCTGAGCCGGGGATCGAGAGGGCGGCCAAGGCGTAGCCGAGACCGAGCAGGAGGGCGGCGGCACCGGCGCCGGCGAGCGGGCGCGGGCGGATCAGGTCGAGCGAGAGGCCGGCGATCGCGAAGAGGGCGAACCAGGCGGCGGCGAGGCTTGCCGGCAGGCGGAACATGGCGGTTGCGGCGCGGTGATAGGGGGTCGGGCTCGTGCGCAGGACCGGCGAGAGGAGCGGTGTGCAGCTTGTCGCGCCGATCAGCATGAGCAGCGGGCCGAGGGTCGCGATTACCGGTGCGAGCATGACGGGGTGGGCACCGTGGGCGGCGGCTTCGGCGATCGGGAGGCTGGCGGCCAGTGAGCCGGCGCTGAGCACGGCGATCCGCCGGCGGCGTGATGCGAGGGTCCACCAGCCGGCCCAGCGCGGGGCGGCGTGGTCGAGCGGGGCGAGCCAGATGGTGGCTTGCGGGGCTGGTTGCCTGGCGGATCTGGGGCGGGATTGGGTGACGGCATTCAGCGCGCAGCCGGCGATGAAGCCGGCGCTGAAGAGGGCGGTGGCGAGGGGCAGGCATCGTTCGGCGATGCCCGCGCTGGGTGCGCCGAGGCGGAGGGCGAGGGCGATGAGGGCTGTGCCGGTGGCAAGGCGCGAGAGGAGCGAGAGCAGGATGGCGTCGCGTCTGGCGTGGTCGGGCCAGGGTTGGATGGCGAGGAACGATGTGGTCAGGGCGGCGCGGTCCTGGGCGGTTGCGATGGACCCGGCGACCAGACCGAGGGCGAGGCAGGCGAGGTTGGTGATGGTGGTTCGCTGGGATGGTTCGGTACTTGTGCCGGCGAGTTGGTGGATCAGCGATTGCAGCCAGAGGGTGGCGTAGATCAGCAGGATGATCGCGGCGACGCCGATCGGCAGCAGGCGCCAGCCGCGCTGCGCGAGGGCGCGGAGGCGGTTGGCGCGGGCGTGGTAGCGCCAGCGGATGAGTGTCAGCCGGGACATGGTGTGCGGGTTTGGCAATGGGATATTTTAGATTGGTTAACCATCTGTTCAGAAGTTTGTGTTGAACTGCTTTACCACGCAATAGGCAGAAGGAGCAGCGCAAAAGGCGATTCCCCCCTGAGGAGTCTTGCCATGATCAATCCGGTAACCGCGATCCATGAAATTATGCAGAGTGGGCAGGGTGCGGGCGGTGCCCCGGTGCATAATTCTGCTGCGATGGTGGGTGGGGCTTCGTCGACCCTGGTTCAGGCGGATGTGGTGGTGTTGTCGCAACAGGCGCTGGATGGGCTGTTGAAAGATGGCCTGACGCAGGCTTCGAGCGCTGGCGCGATTGATGCGGGGGTGTCGGGTGCTGGGGCTGGAACTGGGACCGGGGTTGGGACTGGGGCTGGGGCTGGGGCTGGGGTGGAGCCGCCGGTGCCGAGTTCGCTGGTCAATCAGATCGAGGCGGCGGCGCAGAGTGTTGCGGCCAATCCGGATTTCTTCAGTTATCTGGTGAATGCTTTGGGCGGTTCGCAATATGTCGCTGCGTTGATGGGGTTGCAGCAGGGTGGGGCGCCGGTTGAGCCGGTCCCGTCGCCGGTTCCGCCGGTGGGTGGCGTGCCGTCGCGGAATGATCTGTCGAAATTATAGGTTGGTCCAGAAGCACAATGGGGAATTTCCGAACTCATACCAGTCGATTTGGTCGCTGATTCGTAGGAGGATTTCCAGGCTGTCTGCTTTGTTGGTCTCCATCGTGTGCCCGATCTGATGCGGGACGTCGGCATGGTTCAGCCGGTCGCGATCGCCAATTTGATGGATCGTGCGGCGGATTTGCAGCCACTGCTGGCAATGGCGATGGCGATGATATGCGACTGCGATGATCGGGTTGATGTCTTCGGGGCGATCTCGGTCGGCTGCGGCGTTGGTTTGGCGATCATTATGCCGGGTATGAACACCGAGGCGATGAATGAACATCGGGCCGAAATCAGTACTCAGGTTGCTGCCGGCGCGGACGGCCTGCTGGTGTGCGACGGGGTTGGGTCGCGCCAGACAGATGAGCGGCGGAGCGTTGCCGAGACTATCATGATCCTGACGCTGCCACCTCATGCGGCCAGGCTGAACCCGGTAGAGACCGTTTGGGACGATCTGCGGGGCAACAATTCAGCCAGCCTTGTCTGGGATCGCCATGCTTCCGTGCTTGAAGTTTGCGAACAGGCTGGGCTGGTCCTCGTCAACGAGCCAGCCGGTAGCGCCTCAATCGGAATGAGGGCCTCGGCGTATGTCAAAGGCTAAGTCAGTTGGTATTCCCTCGTCATTTATATTTTTCATTTCGTTATCGTAATGATTTGGGCGTGCGAAATCATGGCCCCTTCCGCCAGAGTTTTTTGACGTTGAAGGAGGGGATGAACGGCTGGTGCCAGGGTGGCACGGGCGGTGGGGGCGGGCCGAGGATATCGCGGAGTTGTTCTTGCGTGAAGTCGATACTGCCGTCGGGGTTGATTTTGTATTGGTCCATGAAGCTGGGCTGGCGCTTTGGTTTGCGGATGCGCTTGGGCCGGGGCTTGGTCGATTTGGGGCGTTTG